>NZ_JBEXLA010000017.1:0-33483 GCF_040609715.1 Streptomyces sp. NPDC004610
CCCCGCCGCCCCCCGCCCCCCCCCCCCCGGGGGGGGGGGGGGGGGGGGGGGGGGGGGGGGGGGGGGGGGGGGGGGGGGGGGCGCGCCCCGCCCCCGCCCCACCGCGGGAGACGGGCGATGAGGCGGCTGCCGGGCGCGGCGGTGCGGATGACGGCCGCCCTCGGCCTCACCGCCGCCGCCCTGACCGCGACCACCACCCCGGCGGCGGCCGACCCCCGGCCGATGGGGCAGTGCACCACCACCTCCGGTGTGGTCCTGGCCGTCGACTTCAGCCACTGGGGCGGCCCCGTCCTGCGCTCCTGCGGCACCACCCCGACCACCGGCTACGAGCTGCTCAACCAGGGCGGCTGGCGCACCACCGGCACCGGTCACGACGGCCCGGCGTTCATCTGCCGGATCGGCTACAGCGGCCACCAGAACGGCCGCCAGTACCCGACCGCCGGCGAGGACGACTGTGTGCTGACCCCGCCCGCCTCCGCGTACTGGTCGTACTGGCACGCCGACCCCGGGCAGCAGGACTGGAGTTACAGCCAGCTCGGCGCGATGCTCTACCAGCCGAAGCCGGGCAGCGTCGATCTGTGGATCTTCGGCGGCACGAACATCGAGGGCACCGAGGGCCGCCCCACGGTCACGCCCGACCAGCTCCGCGCCAAGAACACCCGCCCGCAGGGGAGCGCGGCCCCGCAGACCGCCGACGAGAAGGCACCCCCGCTCCCCCCGGACGTCGACACCGGCCCCGCCCCGGAGCGGCCCCCCACCACCGAGCCACCGAAGAAACCGTCCGCCACGCAGAAGCCGACCCCGAAGAAATCTGCTGGCAAGAGCCCCACCCCGAGCCCGTCGACCAGCCCGTCGACCAGCGCGCCCGCGCGGGCGGCCCCCAGCCCCGGTCCGACCGTGGTGGACGCCGCCCCGGCGGCCGACGCCCCGCACGACAGCGGGTCCCTGCTGCCGGTGGTCACCGGCGCGGCCCTGGTCGCCCTGGTGGGCGGCGCGGCGGTCTTCGCGGCCCGCCGCCGCCGTCGTACCGGGTGACCGGGGTGACGCGTACGGCGGTCTCGGGGGCGGGGTCCGCCGGTTCCGGGGTGCTTCCCGATCCGCGGGGGAGGCGGCTGCCGCGGATCCTGCATCCGGTGGCCTGGTGGATCTGGGCGCTGGCGCTTGCGACCGCCGCCAGCCGGACCAACAATCCGCTGCTGCTGTTCCTGGTGCTGGCGGTGCTGGGCTATGTGGTGTCGGCGCGGCGCACCGAGGCGCCCTGGGCGCGGGGTTTCAAGTACTACCTGTATCTGGCGCTGACGGTGGTGGCGATCCGGGTGGTGTTCCGGGCGGTGTTCGCCACCGGCATCCAGCCCACCGACCACTTCCTGTTCGCGCTGCCCCGGATCCCCACCCCGGACTGGTACGCGGGTATCCAGCTGGGCGGGCCGGTGTCGCTGGAGGCGCTGCTGTCGGCGGCGACGGAGGGGCTGCGGCTGGCGTGCATGCTGTGCTGCATCGGCGCCGCCAACACCCTCGCCAACCCCAAGCGGGCGCTGCGGGTGCTGCCGGGCGCGCTGTACGAACTGGGGGTCGCGGTGACGGTGGCGATCAGTGTCGCCCCGCAACTGGTGCTGAGTGTGCAGCGGGTGGCGCGGGCCCGGCGGCTGCGGGCCGGGCGCACCCAGGGGCTGCGGGCGCTGCGCGGGATCGTCGTCCCGGTCCTTGAGGACGCTTTGGAGCGCTCGCTGCGGCTGGCCGCCGCCATGGACTCGCGCGGCTACGGCCGGGCGGGCACCGCCACCCGCCGCTCCCGGCGGATCACCGGGGCGCTGCTGCTGCTCGGCATGTGCGGGCTGTGCGCGGGGGCGTACGGGCTGCTGGACGCGACCGCGCCCGCGTTCCTGGGGCTGCCCGCGATGGCGGTGGGGGCGGCGCTGTGCGTGGCGGGGCTGCGGCTGGGCGGGCGCCGGGTGACCCGGACCACCTACCGGCCGGATCCCTGGCGGCTGCCCGAGTGGGCGGTGGCGGGCAGTGGTCTGCTGGCCGCCGTGCTGCTGCTGAGCAGCCTCGGCTACGACCCGGCCCAGCTCAACCCGACCTACTACCCCCTCAGCTGGCCCGAGCTGCCGCTCGTCCCGACCCTGGCGATCCTGCTGGCGGGCACGGCGGGGTTCGTGGCGCCGCCCCCGGAGCCGGTCGGCCCGCGCGCGGCCGAGAGAGCGGAACGCCCGTGATCACCTTCGAGCAGGTCTCCCTCCAGTACGACGGCGCACCCGAACCCGCCCTGCGGGAGGTGGATCTCACGGTGGAGGAGGGCGAACTGTGCCTGGTCGTCGGCCACACCGGCACCGGTAAGTCCACCCTGCTCGGGGCGGTCAACGGCCTGGTCCCGCACTTCACGGGCGGCACCCTGTACGGGCGGGTCACGGTCGACGGCCGGGACACCGCCGCGCATCCGCCGCGTGAACTGGCGGATGTGGTGGGGGTGGTGGGCCAGGACCCGGCGGACGGTTTCGTCACCGACACGGTGGAGGAGGAACTCGCCTACGCCATGGAGCAGTTGGCGATCCCACCGGCCACCATGCGCAAGCGGGTCGAGGAGACCCTCGATCTGCTGGGGCTGGCGGATCTGCGCCACCGCGCGCTGTACCGGCTCTCCGGCGGGCAGCAGCAGCGGGTCGCCATCGGCTCGGTCCTCACCGCCCATCCGCGCGTCCTGGTCCTGGACGAACCCACCTCGGCGCTGGACCCGACGGCCGCCGAGGAGGTGCTGTCCGCCGTGACCCGGCTGGTCCACGACCTGGGTGTCACCGTGCTGATGGCGGAGCACCGGCTGGAGCGGGTGGTGCAGTACGCGGACCGGGTCATCCATCTCCCCGGCGACGGCCGCGCCCGGATCGGCCCGGCCCCGGAGATCCTGCGGACCTCCGCCATCGCCCCGCCGATCGCCGAACTGGGCCGCGCGGCGCGCTGGTCGCCGCTGCCCCTGTCGGTGCGGGACGCCCGCCGCGCCGCCGCCCCGCTGCGCACCCGGCTCGCCGAGCACGCCCCCGGCCCGGTCCGTCCGGCGCCGCCCACCCAGCGGCCCCGGCTGCTGCGGGCCCGCGGGGTGACCGTCACCTATCAGGGTGTCCCGGCGGTCCGGGAGGTGGATCTCGATCTGCGCGCGGGCGAGGTCACGGCGCTGATGGGCCGCAACGGCTCGGGCAAGTCGTCGCTGCTGTGGGCGCTCCAGGGGTCGGGGCCGCGCAGCGGAGGCAGTGTGCGGGTGTCCGACGGTGCCGACGACACCGATCCGCACGAGGTGCCGGCCGCCCGTGCCCGTCGGCTGGTCGGTCTGGTGCCGCAGACGCCGGCCGATCTGCTCTATCTGGAGAGCGTCGAGCAGGAACTCGACCAGGCCGACGCCGAGTCCGGGGGCGGGCGGGCCCGGGAGATCCTGGACCGGCTGGCGCCCGGCATCCCCGGGACCGTCCATCCCCGCGATCTCTCCGAGGGCCAGCGGCTCTCCCTCGTGCTGGCCGTCCAGCTCTGTGCCGCGCCCCGGGTGCTGCTGCTGGACGAGCCGACCCGGGGGCTGGACTACCGGGCCAAGTCGGCGCTGATCGGCATCGTCGACACCCTGGCCGCGGACGGCACCTCGGTGGTGATCTCCACGCACGATGTCGAGTTCGCGGCGCGGGCCGCCGACCGGGTGGTGGTGATGGCCGAGGGCGATGTGGTGGCCGACGGCCCGACGGCCGAGGTCATCGTCGCGTCGCCGGTGTTCGCCCCGCAGACGGCGAAGATCCTGGCGCCGCTGCCCTATCTGACGGTGAATCAGGTGACCGCCGCGCTGGTCGCCGTGCCGGAGGGGGGCGAGGACCGCTCATGACCTCCGCCGCCATCCGGCTCACCCCGCGGGCCGGTGCCGTGATGACGCTCGCCGCGCTGCTCGGGGTGGTGGCGTTCTTCTGGCCGTTCGTCGTCGCCCCCGGCACCTTCGGCTCGCAGTACACCCCGCCCCTGATCTTCGGTGTGCTGCTGATCCTGGTGCTGTGCGTGGTGCTGTCGGAGATCGCCGAGGGCGGGATCGACTCCAAGGCGCTGGCGATGCTGGGGGTGCTGTCCGCCGTGAACGCGGCCCTGCGTCCGCTGGGCGCGGGGACCGCCGGTATCGAGACCGTGTTCTTCGTCCTGGTCCTGGCCGGGCGGGTCTACGGGCCCGGCTTCGGTTTCACCCTGGGCTGCACGTCCCTGTTCGCCTCGGCGCTGATCACGGGCGGGGTGGGGCCGTGGATGCCCTACCAGATGTTCGGCTGTGCGTTCGTGGGGATGCTGGCGGGGTTCCTGCCCCGGGCGCGCGGGCGGGCGGAGGTGATGATGCTGGCGGTGTACGGCTCGCTGTCCGGGTACCTCTTCGGTTTTCTGCTCAATCTGTCCTTCTGGCCGTTCTCCACCGACCCGAACAGCTCGATCGCCTATCTGCCCGGTCTGCCGTTCACCGAGCAGTGGCAGCGCTATCTCGCCTTCGACATCGCCACGTCCCTGGGCTGGGACACGGGTCGCGCGGTCACCAACTTCGTGGCCATCACCCTGGCGGGCCCGGCGGTCCTGACCAGCTTCCGCCGGGCGGCCCGCAGGGCCCGTTTCCGGGCACCGGTGAGATTCGCGGCGCCCCGGGAGCGGGGGCCGCGATGACGGGGGCCGGCATGCCGGGCGGGGGCCCTCCCGGCATGCCGGGGGCCCTTCAGACGCGGGCCGACCGGGTCGGCCAGAGCGTCCGGGCCGGGGGCGCGGTGGGGCCCAGCTCGCCGACGGCCACCCCGGTCAGGGTGGCTCCCCCGCCGGCCCGCACCGCCGCCACGACCGCCTGGTGCAGGGCCCGGCTGTGCTCCTCGGACGGGCAGCGCACCGGGCTCCCGACCAGGGTGAACCAATCGGAGGTCCCCGTGTACTGGACGGTCACATCGACCTCGGTGCCGTCCCAGGTGGTATGCACGGTCAGATCGCCGTGGACGACGCCCGACTCGTCGGTGTCCACGCCGCCCCGGCCGCTGAAGACGCCGGGGGTGGTCCATGATGCCCAGGCCATGGCCTCAGCCTCCTTCTCGGTCGCCCCCTGCCCTCCAGTGTGCTCCCGATCGGCGAGTAAGAGGTGAGTTGCACCTCTGGCCATTACCCAGCGAGTGCGGGGGCACGCGCCTCCGCGCCCGCTGCCCCGGTATGGACTAGTCCAATCCCGATGACCGGGACCCGTTCCGGACAATCCGCGCCCCCCGCCCCACAGGCCCCGCACGTCACACACTCCCCAAGGGCACCACGGGTGACCAGCCACATCACCGAAACCGACAACCTCACCGTCCCCGGTCGCATCGGGACAACCGACCGCATCAGGACAACCCTCCGATGCACTCCTGACGCAGCCATACCACCCCGCTTACGCTCATGAAAGCCGCCCGGCGTACGTTGCGCCGCACCTCGCTCCCGGTCGCGGTCAGTGCTCGGACCAGGAGGGGGAACCCCAGGTGAGGACGCGAGTGCCCGTCGCCGGGACGGACCGGCCCCGGCCGGTGCCCGGCCCGGCCGAGAACGCCCAGGAGACCCGGCAGCCGGTGACCCGTACGGTCTCCGGGGTCTGTCACGGCACGCTGGGCGAGCTGTACCAGGGGCCGCTGGCGGCCGGGCCGGCGCCGGACATCGCGCTGGTGTCGTTCCCCGTCGACCGGCACTCCTGGGTGCACTTCACCCCGGACGACGCCGCCACCGCGGCGGACGAACCGGTCGTGCTCGGGGCGAAGGCCGCCGCCGCGGCCGGGCTGTTCCTGGACCGGTTCGGGCTGGTCCTGCCGCCGGGCCGCTGGAGCGCCCACTCCGATCTGCGGGTCGGGGTGGGGATGGCGAGTTCGACCGCGGACATCGTGGCGACCCTGCGCTGTCTGTTCCGGCTCTTCGGGCTGCCCTACGACCTGGAGGTGGTGCTCGGCGTGCTGGCCCGGATCGAGCGCGCCGACAGTGTCTTCCTGGACGAGTTCGCGCTCCATCTCAGCGGCCGGCACCGGGTGGTGCGCCGTCTCGGGACCCGGCTCGGCTTCCACACCGCCTACATCACCGAGCCCGGCACCGTGGACACCGGGGCCGTCACCGAGCCGCTGCTCGCCCACTACCGGCGGCGGGGCGCCTCGTACGAGCGCTGTCTCGACGCTCTGCTGAAAGGGTTCTCCTCCGGTGATCCCGGGGCGGTGGCGCGGGCGGCGACCGCCAGTGCGGCGCTGTCCCAGGAGGTGCTGCCCAAGGTGTCCTTCGATGCCGTGCTCGCCCACCGGGAGCGGTTCGGCGCCGACGGGATCTTCGTCGCCCACACCGGCTGTCTCATCGGCTATCTGTTCACGCACCGCCCCGACCCCGACGTCAAGTCAGAACTGTCCGCCTTCTTCCACTCGCTCGGCCACCAGTGCTCATTCGCCCAAGGAGGCTACGGGTGATCCACCCCCACATCGCCGACGCCCTGAAGGTTCCCGACCTGGTACGGCTCACCGACGGCCTGGTGCTGATCCGGTTCGAGTCGATGAAGATCTACTCGGCGCTCGCCGCCGTCCGCCATCTGCTGGAGCGGGGCACCATCCGCCCCGGGCAGACCCTCCTCGACAGCTCCAGCGGCATCTACGCCTATGCCCTGGCGCTGGCCTGCCACCGCTACGGACTGCACTGCCACATCGTCGCCTCCACCACCGTCGACACCACCACCCGCGCCCAGCTCGAAGTGCTCGGCGCCACCGTCGAGCAGGTCCGGCCGTCCCGGAACCTCAAGCTGGACCAGGAGCTGAGGGTGCGTCGGGTGCGGGAGATACTCGCCGCCCGGCCCGGCACCCACTGGATGCGCCAGTACCACGACGAGGTGCACTACCTCGGCTATCACGAGGTCGCCGACCGGATTCTCGCCGCCTTCCCGGACCGTCCGCTGACCGTGGTCGGCGGGGTCGGCTCGGGGGCGTCCACCGGCGGGATCGTGGAGCGGCTGCGGGGGTCCGATCCGGCGGTGCGGCTGGTCGGCGTCCAGCCGTTCGGCAGTGTCACCTTCGGCAGCCAGGACCATCACGACCCGGAGGCGATCATCGCCGGGATCGGCTCGTCCATCGTCTTCGACAACGTCCGCCACCAGCTCTACGACGCCCTGCACTGGCTGGACTTCACCCACGCCATGGCCGGGGCGGTCGCCCTGCTGCGCGATCACGCGGTGTTCGCGGGGCTGTCCACCGGCGCCGGATATCTGGCCGCCGGGCACGAGGCGCGCCGCCATCCCGACCGACTGCATCTGGTGATCGGCGCCGACACCGGTCACCGCTATGTGGAGCGGGTCTTCGTCCGGCACCGGGAGGCGCTGGCACCGGCCGCGCTGAAGCCGGTGGAGATCGCGCACCCCGAGGAGCTGTCCATGCCCTGGTCGACCATGGCCTGGCAGCGCACCCCCTGCCCCGCCGCGTGGAAGGAGCGGGCGGCATGAGCGTCGTCCTGCTGGAGTCCCTCACCTTCGGACTCGGTCATCTGGTCCGCGCCGCCGACGCGCTCGGCGAGCGGCTGGTCCTGCTCACCCGTGACCCCGCCTACTACGCCTTCGAGCTGGAGCGGCTGCCGCCCGGGGCGCTGGACGTGATGGAGACCGACACCTTCGATGTGGAGGGCGTGGCCGGGCTGCTGCGCCGGACGCCCGAGCTGCGCGGGCTGATCAGCTCCACCGACACCTGGATGCTGGTCGGCGCCGAACTGGCCGCCCGCTTCGCCCTGCCCGGCCTCGACCCGGCCGTGCTGCGGCTGACCCGGGACAAGGCGGCCGTCCGCGCACTGCTGCACACGGCCGGGCTGTCCCGGGGCCGGGCGCTGACGGCGGCGCCGGGCGAGCTGCGCGAGCTGCTGCTCAAGGAGATCGGGCTGCCCGCCGTGCTGAAGGACTCGGCGGGCACCGGGAGCCAGAATGTGTGGCTGGTGCGGGACGAGGCCGAACTCGACACCGCGCTCACCGAGTCGGCCGGGGCCGGTGAGCGGGGGGCGCTGAAGGGGCGGATCTTCGCCGAGCCCTACTTCGGCGGGCCGGTCTACAGCGCCGAGACCCTCACCTGGGCGGGGCGGACCCGGCTGCTCGGGGTGTCCAGCCGGCTGATGTCGCCGGAGCCGTACTTCCGGGAGGAGATCACGGCGTTCCCGGTGGCGTTCCCCGAGGCGCGGCGGACGGCGCTGGAGGGCTGGCTCGACCGGCTGCTGGCGGCCGTCGGCTACACCGACCGGTTCGCACATGTGGAGTTCGTGCTGACCGCCGACGGGCCGGAGCTGGTGGAGATCAACCCCCGGATCGGCGGCGCCCTGGTCGGCGAGGGCCTGTGCCGGGCGCTGGGGGTCAATGTGTACGAGGCGATGGTCGAGGCCGCGCTCGGGCGGCGCCCGGGGCTGATGGACGCGGACCCGCCCGGCGGTCCGGCGGTCGCGTTCGTGCTGGGCTATCCGGCGGCGCCGGGGGTGTTCAGCGGGGTGTCCGGTCTGGAGCGGCTGGCGGAGCTGCCGGGGTCGCCCGCCTGGTATCCGGTGAAGGCGGTCGGTGACCGGGTGGAGCATCTGGCGGACAGCCGGGGCTACGCCGGGATCGTGTACGCGGAGGCGGAGACGGCCGAGCTGGCCACCCACCGGGCGGTGGCCGCCGCGAACGGGGTGCGGGTGCTCACCGAGCCGTTCCGCGAACGGCCGTCGGATGGGTGAAGCGGTCCCCGGCGGGCGGTGGCTCGCCACCCTCACCGGGCCGCTGCGCTTTCTGCTGCTCAGCTCGTTCCTGATCCCGCTCGGCAGTTTCATGGTGCTGCCGTTCATGTCGGTGTTCCTGCACGAGCGGCTCGGGATGGGGCTCGGCACGGTCGGGGTGGTGCTCGCGGCGGCGTCGCTGGTGCAGTTCTCCGGCGGGATCGCGGGCGGGGCGCTGGCCGACCGGATCGGGCTGCGCCGCACGATGCTGTGGGCGCTGGTGATCCGCACGGCCGGGTTCCTGGGCATGCTGGCGGCGCTGCGCTGGCCGCCGCTGGCGGTCCCGGCGCTGATCCTGACGTGCTGCGGGGCGGCGCTGTATCTGCCGGCGAACAAGGCCTATCTGGTGCACGGGGTGGCCGAGGAGCGCCGGCCGGCGTTCCTGTCGGCGGGCAACGCGGCGCTCAACGCCGGGATGGCGGTCGGTCCGCTCATCGCCGGGCCGTTCGTGCTGTCGTCGCCGGGCTGGCTGTTCGTCGCGGTGACCGCGCTGTTCGCGCTGGTCACCGTCGGGCACGCCCGGCTCCCGGCGGTCGGCGAGGGGCATACGGGCGGTGCCCCCGGCGGGCTGCTGACCGGGGTGGCGGCCCTGCCCTTCGCCGCCAACCTCCTCGCCTTCTACCTCTACTTCCACTTCCAGCACTTCCTGGCGGTGTACGCGGTCGAGCGGGCCTCCAGCGCGTTCTACAGCCTGGTGCTGCTGCTGTGCTTCGCCCTGGTGATCGTCGTCCAGCCGCTCGCGTCGGGCCTGATCCGCCGGATGCCGTACGCGCTCGCCCTCGCGGTCGGGTTCGCGGGGCTGGCGGGCGGGCTGGCGGTGCTGGCCGTCGGGAGCCGTCCGGCACTGCTGGCGGGCGGGGCGCTGATCACGCTGGGCGACATCGTGCTGTTCCTCAAGAACGACCTGGAGGCACTGGCCCGCAGCCCCCGCTCCGACGCGGTGGTCTTCGGCCAGCAGCGGCTGGCGGCGGGACTCGGCGCCTGCGCCAGCGGCATCCTGGGCGGCCAGCTCTACGGGCTCGGCGCACAGGCCGGGAACACCGGCGCCTTCTGGCTGCTGGCCGCCGCCCAGTGCCTGCTGCTGCCCCCGCTGCTGCTGACCCTGCGCCGCGGCCCCCGGCCCGCCGCGGTGATCCCCTCCACGACGAAGGAGACCGAGCCCTCATGACCGAGACCGGCGGGTTCCAGGACGACGACTTCTGGACCGAGTTCCATGACTTCCTCTTCTCCGAGCAGCGCCACACCCAGGCCGCCGAACTCGTCGGCGGCTCACCCCTGCTGGCCTTCCCGGCGGCCTCCCGGGTCCTGGACCTGTGCTGCGGTCCGGGGGTGTTCACCGTGCCGCTGGCCCTGCGCGGCCACATCGTCACCGGGGTGGACCGCAGCGCGCCCCTGCTGGAGCGGGCCCACAAGCACGCGGCCGGGTCGGGCGCCGAGGTCACCCATGTCCGCGCCGACGCCCGCGCCTACAGCGCGCCCGGCGCCTTCGACATCGTCCTCAATCTGTTCACCTCGTTCGGCTACTTCGAGGACCCGGCGGACAACGCGCGGGTGCTGCGGACCATGTACGACTGCCTCGTGCCGGGCGGCACGCTGGTGCTGGATCTCGCGGGCAAGGAACTGCTGGCCCGCCGGGTGACCCCGCCGAAGGTGGTGCGGCGCGGGGAGGATCTGATGGTGCAGACGGATACCGTGCTGGACGACTGGGCGCGGCTGCGCAGCGACTGGGTGCTGGTGCGGGGCGACCGGGTGACCCGGGCCACCCTGGTGTGGTTCGTCTACAGCGCGGTGGAGCTGCGGCGGATGGCCGAGGAGGCCGGGTTCGGCCGGGTGGAGATCTTCGGCGGCTTCGACGGCCGCCCCTACGACGAGAACGCGGAGCGGCTGGTGCTGCGGGCGGTCCGCGAGGCGTAAGGGGTCCGCCGGAGCCCGGGGTGTGACATCCCCGACCTTTGACCAGGACCGGACGGAACGTAGGATCACGAGGTCAACACCGCGACGGGAATCAGGAAGCCGGTGCGAGTCCGGCACGGTCCCGCCACTGTGACCGGGGAGTGCACCCTTCTGCATGCCACTGCGCGCGGCGCGGGAAGGCGGGGGGAGAACGTCGATCCGGGAGTCAGGACACTGGCCTGTCGCGGGCCCGTTCCGAGGAGCGCGGACTCCCCAGGAGGCTTCACCGTGTACGACGGCCTGTCCCGTCCCCCGCTGTCCACCCCTGCCCGGGTGCCTGCCCATGTGCCCGCCCGTGCCGTACGGGTCACGGCGCTCGCCCTGTCGGCGATGCTGCTCGCCGCCGGCTGCGGCGCCTCGGACGACCCGGCAGCCGACGACCCGAAACCGTCGGGCACGAAGGCCGCCGGGTTCCCCCTCACCGTCGAGAACTGCGGGGTGAGCACGACCTACGACGCCCCGCCCGAGCGGGTCGTCACCATCCACCAGCACCCGGCGGAGCTGATGCTCGCGCTGGGCCTGAAGGACCGCATGGTCGGCACCGCGTTCCCCGACTCGGCGGTACTGCCCGAACTGGAGGCCGATTTCGAGGCGATCCCGGAACTGGCCGAGAAGGAACCGTCGTTCGAGACGATCCTGGAGGCCGAACCCGATCTGGTCTACGGCGGCTACGGCAGCGCCTTCGCCGACAACGAGGGCCGCTCCCGCAAGGCGTTCACCGACACGGGCATCGACACCTACCTCAACCGCGAGTACTGCGCCGAGAACCAGTCGGTGACCATGAAGGACACCTACGACGAGATCCGCACCGTCGGCGACATCTTCGGGGTGCCGCAGCGGGCGGACGACCTGGTCGCCGACCTTGAGGACCGGGTGGAGAAGGCGTCCGCCGCCGTCGAGGGCGCGGACCCGGTGCCGGTGTTCGTCTACGACAGCGGCGACAAGTCCGCGTTCACGGCGGGCGGCAAGGGGCTGGGCAGCGAGCTGATCCGGCTGGCGGGCGGCGAGAACGTCTTCGCCGACCTGGACGAGGTCTTCGGGGACGTCTCCTGGGAGCAGGTCGTCGAGCGCAAGCCCGAGGTCATCGCCATCTACGACTACGCCGGGGCGGGCAGCGTCGAACGGAAGAAGGAGTTCCTGCTCGCGCAGCCCGCCCTCGCGGACGTACCGGCCATCAAGAACGAGCGGTTCACGGTACTGCCGCTGACGGCGGCCCTGGTCGGTATCCGGTCGGCGTACGCCGTCGAGGACCTGGCGCCCGCGCTGCACCCGGAGCGCTTCGAGTGACGCTGCCCGTCGCCGACCGGGCCGGGGCGGTGGGGCGGCGGCTGACGCTCACCGGGACGCTGCTCATCCTCACCCTCCTGCTGCTGGCCTCCATGACGGCGGCGCTGGCCATCGGCTCGGTGCCGGTGCCGCCGGGGCAGGTGTGGGGGATCGTCACCCACGCGCTGGGCGCGGGCTGGGTCGAGCCGGACTGGTCCGGGGCCCGGGAGACCATCGTGCTGGACGTGCGCGCGCCGCGGGTGCTGCTGGGCGCGGTGGCCGGTGCCGGGCTCGCGGTGGTGGGGACGGCGATGCAGGCCCTGCTGCGCAATCCGCTGGCCGAGCCCTATCTCCTCGGGGTGTCCTCCGGGGCGTCGCTCGGGGCGGTCGTGGTGATCGTGTTCGGGCTGACCGTGCTGGGGCCGGTGTCGCTCTCGGTGGCGGCCTTCGCGGGCGCCCTGGGCTCACTGATGCTGGTGTACGCCACCGCCCGCACCGGCGGCCGGATCACCTCCGTACGGCTGGTGCTGGCCGGGGTGGCGATCGCGGCGGTGCTCACCGCGGCGATGAATCTGCTGCTGCTCACCGCCGACCGGGGCAACCAGGCACGCGAGGTGCTGGCCTGGACGCTGGGCGGGCTCGGCGGGGTCAGCTGGGGCACGCTGTGGCTGCCGGTGGCCGCGCTCGCCACCGGGGTCGGGGTGCTGCTGGTGCAGGCCCGGAATCTGAATCTGCTGCTGGCGGGTGAGGAGGCGGCGACCACGATGGGGCTGGACGTGGCCCGGTTCCGGGCCCGGATGTTCGTGCTGCTGTCGCTGGTCACGGGGGTGCTGGTGGCGGCGGCCGGGCCGATCGGCTTCGTCGGGCTGATGCTGCCGCATGTGGTGCGGCTGCTGGTGGGCGGCGACCACCGCCGGGTGCTGCCGACGGCCGCGCTGGGCGGGGCGGTGTTCCTGGTCTGGGCCGATGTGGCCGCCCGGACGGTGGCCGCGCCGCTGGAGATCCCGGTCGGGGTGCTCACGGCGTTGTGCGGCGGACCGTTCTTCCTGTGGTTGATGCGCCGGGACGCCCGGCGCGGTACGGATCGAGGAGGGGCATGAGCCCGGCCGAACTCGTCGTGGACGCGGTCACGCTCACCGCGGGCACCCGGCGGCTGGTGGAGGAGGTGTCGCTGAGCGCCGGGCGGGGCGAGGTGATCGGCCTGGTCGGCCCCAACGGCAGCGGCAAGTCCAGTCTGCTGCGGGCCGTGTACCGGGTGCTGCGCCCGGTGGCGGGCACGGTCCGGGTGGACGGGGCGGACGCCTGGACGCTGCCGGTGCGGCGGCTGGCCCGGACGGTGGCGGCGGTGGTGCAGGAGGCGGGCGCCGACTTCGATCTGACGGTCCGCGAGGTGGTCGCGATGGGCCGCACCCCGCACAAACGCCTCCTCGACGGCGACACCGGGGACGATCTGCGTCTCATCGCCGCCGCGCTCGCCGCGGTCGACGCCGCCGCGCTCGCCGACCGGCCCTTCGACGAGCTGTCCGGCGGTGAGCGCCAGCGGGTGCTGATCGCCCGCGCGCTCGCCCAGCAGCCGGCGCTGCTGGTGCTGGACGAGCCGACCAACCATCTCGACATCCGCCATCAGCTCGCCGTCCTCGCCGCGCTGCGGGAGCTGCCCGCCACGGTCCTGGTCGCCCTGCACGACCTCAACCTCGCCGCGTACTACTGCGACCGCCTGTACGTCCTCCACGAGGGCCACGTCACGGCCTCCGGCCCCCCGGGAGAGGTCCTCACACCCCAGCTACTGGCGAAGGTGTACGGGGTGACGGCGGAGGTCGCGGTCCATCCCCGGACGGGAGCCCCACAGGTGACGTTCCTACCGACATGAGGGGAGCCGGACGCGCCCCTTTAGGGGCGCGGGGAACTGCGCGAAAAGCGACCACGACCCGCACCGAACCCCAGGGGCGCGGGGAACTGCGCAAAAACCGCCCACAACCCGCACCGCACCACTCAGGACAGCCCACCCACCCCGACGGAGTCGCCCCGCTCCAGATCCGCCCACCACTCCGGCCCGTCCTCCAGATGCCGCAGCAGGATGCCCTCCCGCAGCGCCCACGGGCACACCGCGAGCGTCCTCAGCCCGCTGAGCTTCATCGCCGTGTGCCCGACGATCGCTCCGGCCAGGCTCTGCCGGGCGCGCGGGGCGGAGATACCCGGCAGCTCACCCCGCTCGGCGGCGGGCAGCGCGGCCAGCCGGTCGATGGCGGCGCGCAGTTCACCGCGGGCCACCTCGCGCTGGACGAACGGACCCCGGCGCCCCGGCGCGGCCCCGCACAGCCGGGCCAGTTGCTGGAACGTCCGTGAGGTGCCGACGGCGGTGTGCGGATGCTCCCAGCGGATCCGCGCCCCGGCGTCCCGCAACTGGTGGCGCACCTCCCGGCGCAGGGCGAGGATGTCGGCCGGGGCGGGCGGGTCGGTGTGGGCGAGGAAGTCGTCGGTGAGCCGTCGCGCGCCGAGCGGCAGGGAGATCGCGAACTCCGGGGTGCGGCCCCGGCCGAAGGCCACTTCGAGGGTGCCGCCGCCGATGTCGAACAGGGCCAGCGGCCCGGCCCGCCAGCCCATCCAGCGCCGTACCGCGAGGAAGGTCAGCTCGGCCTCCAGCTCGCCGGGCAGGACGCACATGCCCACCTCGGCGCCGTCCCGGACCGCGGCGAGGACCTCGGTGCGGTCGGGGGCGTTGCGGACGACGGCGGTGGCGAAGGCCAGCGGGCGCGGGGCGCCCCAGCGGGCGGCGGTCCGGGCGGCCTTGGCGACGGACTGGACGAGCTGCTCGGTGGCGGCCTCCCCGAGCGCCCCGCCGGCCCCGACCTGTTCGGACAGGCGCAGCTTCCATTTCGCGGTGTGGACGGGGAGCGGGACCCCGTCCTTGGTGTCCGCGACGACCAGCCGCACGGTGTTCGAACCCGCGTCAATCACACTCAGCCTCATCGGCGTTGCGTACCCGGAGCGGCTCCGGTGATGCGTGTACATGTGCGGCTTTGACGGCTGTGCCCGGAACCGGCGCGGGGCGGGGCCGGTTCCGGCCGGATGTCAGGCGTCACAGACGACCTCGTCACGGGGCGTGTACCGGGTGTTGAAGGTCTCCCGCTTGACCTCGGCGCCGCCGTTCTTGAAGACCCGGTCGACGGCGACGTCGAAGCCCTCCAGCGGGGTCTGCGGTACGCACTGCTCGGCGGCGCCCTCGCGGGTGCCGGGCTCGACCACATTGGTGCGGGGGCCGGTGACCGACTCGACCTCGTCGTATTTCTTGGTGCCGAGGAAGCTGACGGTGATGGAGGTGTCGGTGGCGCGGGCGTCGATGTAGAGGGCGTTGCCGGAGTCGTTGCGGAACTTCAGGTCGAGGCTGCCCCAGGCGACGGTGGCCTCGCGGCCCTCCGGGTAGCGCTCGATGTAGAAGGAGTGGGCCCCGTACTCGACCGGGTCGACGCCGGCGAAGAAGACGGCGTTGAAGATGGTGGTGGCGACGGCGGAGACGCCGCCGCCCGCGGCCCGCTCGTAGCGGTCGTTGTTGATGATGATGCCCTCGACGAAGCCGTTGGCCTCGGTGCGTTCGCCGACCGTGCCGTTCATGCTCCAGGTCTCGCCGGGCAGGACGACGGATCCGTCGATGAGTTCGGCGGCGCGGCCGATGTTGGTGATGCGGTACGCCTCGGGCTCGAAATTGACGGTGAAGGTGGACATCTGCTCCTTGATGCCCAGCTCCTCCAGATTGGCGGCGGACAGCTCCGGCTCGACCTCCTTGACGGCGACCGCGCCGGTGCGGGCGGCGGAGCCGGACTCGGTCAGCAGGGGCTGTACGGCGTCCTTGAGGGCCTCGGCGGTGACTTCCTGGCCGGACTGTCCGCCGGAGGCCACGACGACCCGGCCGCCCTCCATGCGCAGCTTGGCGTTCTCGGGCTTGTCGGTGGCCTGGGCGAGGCCGCTGGCGACGGCGGGGTCGGCGAGGAGTCCGGCGCCGTCGAGGGCGGGGACGAGTTTGTTCGCCTTGTCGGGCTTCACGGTGAGGTGCTCGCTGAGCACGGCCGGGGTGATCTCGACGCGTCCGGCGCCGGTGGTGAGGGTGACGGGGCCGGACATCGCGGGTTCGGCGAAGTCCTTGAGGACCCGGTCGACCTCGGCCGTGCCGACCTTGGGGTCGGTGGTGTCCACGGGGAGCCGGAGGGGTTCGGTGACGGCGCCGGGGGTGACGGAGGAGAGCGGGCCGACGGCGTCGTCCACGTTGAGCTGCCGGCCGGTGACCGGCTTGACCTGGGTGGTCTCGCCCTGCTTGAAGCCGACGGAGCCCTCGCGGGCCTTGCGGTCGTGCTTCTTGGCCAGTTCGGTGAGGGCGGCGCGGGTCTGGTCCCGGTCGACGGCGACGACGGGTTCGACATCGCGGTCGGCGCTGGTGAAGAGGCGGCCGATCACGGTGAACGGGTCGCTGCCCGAGCGGGCGGCCTCGGTGACGGTCTCCTCGCTGTTCAGGGTGAGACCTGCGGTGCGGGCGTCGACGGTGGCGGACTCGTCGCCGACCCGCACGGGTATCGGCTCGGCCCACTGCTGCGCGAGGCCCTTCTCCAGCGCCGCGCGCGCCTCGGAGCGGCTCATGCCGCCGATGTCGACGCCGCTCACCCGGACCCCGTCGGGGACGTCGTCGCCTGCGGTGAGCAGGCCGACGAGGTAGAGCCCGCCGAAGCCGACCCCGGCCGCCGCTCCCGTGACGAGCGCGGCCCGGCCTATTCGGCGCCGGGCGGCCCGTGAGGCGTCGGCGATGCCGTCGGTGTCGGCGGGCTGGCCGGCGGGGGCTGAGCGAAGCACGGGGTCTCCTCGTCTGTGGCGGTCACGGCGGCGGGTGGTCGGGGCCGCCGTCGCGGCGCCCGGCCCTCTCCGGAGAGACGGCCGGGCGCGGGTGATGATATGAGAATCTATGTGGTGATTCCGTAAGCTCCACCACCGGCCCCCCGGAATCCGGCCATCTCATCCTGCCCCGGCCTCCCCGTCTTCCCCGCCGGGCAAACCGGAAGCCGCCGTACCGCCGAGCCCGGCCCGGACGACGGCGAGGAACTCCTCGTCGGTGAGGCCCAGCTCCCGGGCCTGGCCGATCAGGGCGTTGACGCACTCGGTGAGCCGGGCCCGGCCCGGGGCGTCGGGCGCCGCGGTGATCACCGCCCCGCGTCCCCGGCGCAGCTCGATCAGGGACTCGTCGCGCAGCCGCTGGTAGCCGCGCAGCACGGTGTGCACATTGACGCCCAGCGACTCGGCGACCTCGCGGGCGGGCGGCAGCCGCTCCCCCGGAACCGCCGTGCCGTCGGCGATGGCCCCGCGCACACAGGCGGCGATCTGCTCGCCCAGCGGCACCGGCGAGCCGGGCCGTACCCGGAACAGCATCCCTAGCCACGCTCCCCGGTCCGCCGCTCGACCAGCGCGTTCAGCAGCGCGGCGGCGGTGGTCGTGTCGTCGGCGGTGACGATGTACTCGCGTCCGGCGGTGGTGCGGACCGAGAGGGCCTCCCCGGAGCGCAGTACCACTCCGCGCCGGTTCGGCCGTATCCGGTAGCCCCAGCCGCCGAAGTCGCCGATGGCGTCGACGCGGACGGACGCGGCGCCGGTGATGTCGGCGAGGGGGACGGTGAGGCGGGGCCGGGGCAGCAGGGTGGAGGTGACCGTGACGCCTCTGCGGTCGACGGTGACCCGGACCGCGGCGAAGGCGGCGCCGGCCAGTCCGGCGACGAGCAGCCCGGCGCCCAGCGGCCAGGGTCCGAGCAGCAGGGCGAGGGGTCCGCCGAGGGCGACGGCGAGGGCGGGGCAGAGCAGCGGGCGGGACAGGACCGTACGGCTCCAGGCCGCCGTCTCCCCGTCGGCCAGCGGCAGCGGGGGGACCGGCGCGGCGGGGGCGCGGCCCGGTCCGGCGTCGACCAGCCGCCAGGTGACGGCGGCGGCGGTGAGGCCCGCAAGGAGCAGCACGGCCAGATGCCAGAGCGGCAGCCGGGCGTCGGCCGGGTCCTGGGTGTCCAGATTGACCAGCACGGTGACGACCAGCGGATAGCCGAGGGTGACGGCCGTACCGGCGCCGATCGCCGCGGTCAGCCGGGCCCTGGCGCCGTTGTCGGCGGTCGCGGTGAGCAGGGTGAAGAGCAGGCCGAGCGCGATGAGCAGGCCCCCGCCGAACCAGAGGGCGGCGGTGCGGCTCATGAAGCCGTCGGCGCCGCCGTTGCCGGAGAAGTGGGTGGCCAGCTCGCCGGGCAGCCGGTCGTACCCGGCGAGGAACACCCCGAGGTAGGCGGCGGTGGCCAGTGCGAAGGGGACGGCGGGCAGGGCGGCGCGGCTGCGGAGGGTCACGGTCATGGGACTCCCGTCCTGGTGAGGGCGGTGTACGGGCGGCTGCCCGGGTCGGCAAGTTGTTCGCATTGAAGTAGAACAATATAAGCACAGAGGGAGGGGGTGGGTCGAGGCGCGAAGGTGATCGCCTCACAGCCGCGCCCGGCCGCCCGTGCGGGCGTCGTAACCCCTGCCGTTCCCGGTGTGTGACGGAACGGAAATTCGCTCTCCGTACGGTGCCGGGGACGGCGTACGCACCGCACGTGGGGGTTCAGTGGGAGCCGGTTCGGCCAGGGAGAGTGTCCGTACGGTCTGCTCGTACTGCGGGGTCGGCTGCGGGGTCGTGCTGGAGCTGGACCGGGATCCCGCCGACGGACGGCGCCGGGTGGCGCGGGCGAGCGGCGACAAGGCGCACCCGGCCAACGCGGGGCGGCTGTGCACCAAGGGGGCGACCAGTGCCGATCTGATGGCGGCGCCCGGACGGCTCGGCACCGCGCTGACCCGGCCCGAGCGGGGCGCCCGGCCGGTGGCGGCGGACGTGGCCGACACCGTCGCCTCGGTCGCGGGGCGGCTGCGGGCGATCCTGGACGCGCACGGGCCGGACGCGCTGTCCCTGTATGTGTCGGGGCAGCTGTCGCTGGAGGCGCAGTATCTGGCGAACAAGCTGGCCAAGGGGTTCCTGCGCACCCAGCACATCGAGTCCAACTCCCGGCTGTGCATGGCCTCCGCCGGGACCGGCTACAAGCTGTCGCTGGGCGCGGACGGGCCGCCCGGCTCGTACCAGGACTTCGAGCACGCGGAGGTGTTCCTGGTGATCGGCTCGAACATGGCCGACTGCCACCCCATTCTGTTTCTGCGGATGATGGACCGGATCAAGTCGGCCGGGGCCCGGCTGATCGTGGTCGACCCCCGGCGCAACGCCACCGCCGACAGGGCCGATCTCCATCTGCCGGTCAGACCCGGCACCGATCTCGCCCTCCTCAACGGACTGCTGCATCTGCTGGTCGCGAACGGGCACACCGACGACGACTTCATCGCCGCGTACACCGACGGCTGGGACGCGATGCCCGCGTTCCTCGCCGACTACCCGCCCGAGCGGGTCGCGGAGATCACCGGTGTCCCCGAGGCCGATCTGCGCCGGGCCGCGGAGTGGATCGGCACGGCCGGGAACTGGATGAGCTGCTGGACCATGGGCCTCAACCAGTCCACGCACGGCACCTGGAACACCAACGCCCTGGTCAATCTGCATCTGGCGACCGGCGCGATCTGCCGTCCGGGCAGCGGCCCGTTCTCGCTGACCGGCCAGCCCAACGCCATGGGCGGACGCGAGATGGGGTACATGGGCCCCGGGCTGCCCGGCCAGCGCTCCGTGCTGGCGGCGGACGAGCGGGCCTTCGTGGAGGAGCTGTGGGGTGTCCCGGCCGGGACGCTGCGCGCCGAGGCGGGGCGCGGCACGGTCGCGATGTTCGAGCGGATGGCCGCCGGGGACATCAAGGCGTGCTGGATCATCTGCACCAACCCGGTCGCCTCGGTCGCCAACCGCAGAACGGTCATCGCGGGCCTGGAGGCCGCGGAACTGGTGATCACCCAGGACGTCTTCGCCGACACCGAGACCAACGCGTACGCGGATGTCGTGCTGCCCGCCACGCTGTGGGCCGAGTCGGAGGGGGTGATGGTCAACTCCGAGCGCAACCTCACCCTCGTGCCGGGGGTCGTCGACCCGCCGGGGCAGGCGCTGCCGGACTGGCGGCTGATCGCCGAGGTGGCCTGCGCGATGGGCTTCGCCGAGGCGTTCACCTACACCTGCGCCGAGGAGGTCTTCGAGGAGCTGAAGCGGGCCTGGAACCCGAAGACCGGCTGGGATCTGCGCGGGGTGACCTACGACCGGCTGCGCGCCACCCCCGTCCAGTGGCCCGCCGCGCACGCCGACGGACCGGACCGCAACCCGGTCCGCTATCTCAACGACGGGGTCAGCCAGACCCTGCTGGAGCGCGCCGACGGCAGCCGCCCCCGGCTGGCCTTCCCGACCCCCGACGGACGGGCCCGGTTCTTCGCCCGCCCGCATCTCCCGGCGGCCGAACTCCCCGACGACGACTACCCGTTCGTCCTCAACACCGGGCGGCTCCAGCACCAGTGGCACACCCTCACCAAGACCGGCAAGGTCGCCAAGCTGAACAGGCTCGACCCCGGCCCGTTCGTGGAGATCCACCCCGAGAATGCCGCCGCGCTGGGCGTCACCGACGGCGACCCGCTGGAGATCGCGTCCCGGCGGGGCCGGGCCGTGCTGCCCGTCCGGGTCACCGACCGGGTGCGGCCCGGCGACTGCTTCGCGCCCTTCCACTGGAACGACCTGTTCGGCGAGTACCTCAGCATCAACGCCGTCACCAGCGACGCCGTCGACCCGCTGTCCTTCCAGCCCGAGTTCAAGGTCTGCGCGGTCGCGCTGACCCCGATCGCCGCGACCGTACCGGCGGTCCCTGCGGCGGACCGGACGCGGACGGTGCCGGTCACCGGGCCGATCGCCGCGCCGCTCCCGGCGACGGCCGACGGCGCCCACGGGCCGGCGACCGCGGTGGCCTCCCTCGCCGGTTCCCCGGTCCGTGCGCTCGCCGAGCTGTTCGGCGTCGCCGAGGAGGCGCCCGCGCCGCTGAGCGGACCCGAGCGGCGGTATCTGTCCGGGTACCTCGCCGGTCTCGCCGCCGCTCCCCCCGACGGGCGGGTCCCCGTCCTCCCGCCGGGCGCCCCCTTCGCGCCGGACCACGCCCTGTGGGTGGACGGCGTCCTGGCGGGCCTGTACTCCCGGGCCACGGACGCCCCCGTACCGGACGCCGACGCGCCCGCGCCCACCCGGCGGCTGCTGATCCTCTGGGCCTCCCAGACCGGCACCGCCGAGGAGTTCGCGGCCGGGGCCGTCGCCCGGCTCGCGGCGACCGGCCGGACCCCCGAACTGCTCCCGATGGAGGAGACGGCCCCGGCCCGCCTCACCGGCGCCCCCGGCACCGATGTCCTGCTCATCACCAGCACCTTCGGCGACGGCGACGCCCCCGACAACGGCTCCGCGTTCTGGCGGGCCCTGACCGCGCCGGACGCGCCCCGCCTGGACGGCACCCGGTACGCGGTGCTCGCCTTCGGCGACTCCAGCTACGACGACTTCTGCGGTCACGGACGACGGCTGGACGAACGGCTCGACGCCCTCGGCGCGACCCGGCTGGTCCCACGCGCCGACTGCGAACCGGACTTCGAGGAGACCGCCGAGCACTGGCTGGGTGAGGTGGTCACCGCGCTCACCACACTCACCACACGCACGGCACTCACCACGGAAACCGGCCCCCCGCCCCCCTCACCGCCCGCCCCCACCGGCCACTCCAAGTCCTCCCCCTTCGCGACCCTCCTCATGGGCAACCGGCTGCTGAGTCTGCCCGGTTCGGGCAAGGAGGTCCGGCAGTTCGCCTTCGACACCCGCGACGGCGAACTCGCCTACGACGCCGGGGACGCCCTCGGCGTCTGGCCGGTGAACGGGGCCGGACTGGTCGCCGAGTGGCTCGCGCTCACCGGCCTCGGCCCCGATGAGCCGGTGGACCTGGGCGACGCCGCCCCGCTGCCCCTCGAAGAGGCGCTGCGCACCCGGCTCGACATCACCCGGGTCGGCGCCGAGCTGCTGCGGTTCATGACCGAGCGGACCGGCAGCCATGAGCTCAAACGGCTGCTGCGCCCGGACAACAAGGACGCGCTTGCGCAGTGGAGCTGGGGCCGCCAGGCCGCCGATGTCCTCGCCGAGTTCCCGGTCCGCGCCTCGGCGGCCGAGTGGGCGGGGGTGCTGCGGCGACTGACACCCCGGCTGTACTCCATCTCGTCCAGCCCGCTCGCCCACCCCGGCGAGGTGCGGCTCACCGTGTCCGTCGTCCGCTACGGCGGCAGCCAGGGCCGGGGTCGGGCGGGGGTCTGCTCGGCGTATCTCGCCGATCACGCGGACGACGGCCCGGTCCAGGTGTTCGTCCAGCGCGCCCCGCACTTCCGGCCGCCCTCCGACCCCGCCGCACCCATGATCATGGTCGGTCCGGGGACGGGCGTGGCGCCCTTCATCGGTTTCCTGGAGGAGCGCCGGGCCCTCGGCCACTCCGGCCCCAACTGGCTCTTCTTCGGCGAACAGCGCCGGGCCACCGACTTCTACTACCGCGAGGAGCTGGAGGAGTACCGGGACTCCGGCCATCTGGACCGCCTCGACCTCGCCTTCTCCCGGGACCAGCGCAACAAGGTCTATGTCCAGGACCGGATGCGCGAACACGGCCCCCGCCTGTGGCAGTGGCTCCGCGACGGCGCCCGCTTCTACGTCTGCGGCGACGCCGGGCGGATGGCCAAGGACGTCGACCGGGCCCTGCGGGACATCGTCGCCACCCAGGGCGGCATGGACCCGGACGAGGCGTCCGCGTACGTCCGCCGCCTGGCGACGGAGAAGCGGTATGTGCGGGATGTGTACTGAGCGGGGCCTCCTCGCGCCCGGCGGGTCGCCCGGCTCGGTGTCCGGCCCGGTCAGGGCGGCCCGGCGGCACCCCGACGCCCCGTGCCGCTCGCACACCACCCGGGCGACTGCTCACCGTCGGGCGGCGGGGGCGCCCCGTCGGGTGGGGCGGGCCGTTGTCGCGGGGCGGGCCGTTGTCGCGGGATGCCCAGCACGACACCGGCCAGCACCAGCGCCAGCCCGCACAGTTGCTGCACCGTCAGGACATCCCCGGCGACGGCCGTGCCCAGCAGCACTCCGGTGACCGGGTTGAGGAGCCCTATCAGACCGACCGTGCCGGCGGGCAGTCGGCGCAGGCCGGTGAACCAGGCGACGAAGGCGAGCGCGGTGGCGATCAGGGCGACATAGGCGAATGCCAGGAGGGCGGGGGCGGAGAGGGCGGGCGGCGGGCCCTCCACGACCGCGGCGACCGGGAGCAGGAGGATCCCTCCGGCGGTGAGCTGCCAGGCGGTGGAGGCGAGCACATCGGCGCCGTCGCTCCAGCGCTTGGCGAGGAGATGCCCGAAGGACGACACCAGGACGGCGGCGGCCGAGGCCGCGATCCCCGCGAGACGCGCGCCGCCCTCGCCGGTGAGCAGCATCAGCCCGACCCCGCCGAGCCCGATCACCGCGCCGAGCAGCGGGGCGCCCCGGGGCCGTTCGGCGACCAGGGGCCAGGCGACCAGCATCATCGTCAGCGGGGACACCGCCATCACCGTGGCGGCGACACTCGTCGGGAGCAGTTGGGACGCGGCGTAGACGAGGACGAAGAAGACGCTCATGTTGAGCAGGCCGAGGACCGCCGACCGCCACCACCACACCCCGCGCGGGCGCCGCCGGGCCACAGCGAGCAGCACCAGACCGGCGGGCAGCGCGCGCAGCGCGGCGCCGAGCAGCGGGCGGTCCGCCGGGAGGTATTCATGGGTGACGTAGTAGTTCGTCCCCCAGGCCACCGGGGCCACGGCGGTCAGGGCGACCCAGCGCAGATTGCCTTCCATGGAAGGTACTATAGCTTCCCGGGAAGCTATCAGGGTCGTGCGAAAGGTGGAGAGGAGTCGGTCATGGACAGTGATCCGGCGGTGGGTGTCCCACTCGACCAGGTGGGCCGCATCCAGGCCGAGTGGGGCCGGGAGCGGCCCGATCTCGATGTGGGGCCGCAGGGGGTGATCGGGCGGCTGCACCGGCTGGCGGGGCGGCTCACCGCCGAACTGACCCTGGTGTACGGGAGATACGGGCTCAGCGAGGGCGAGTTCGATGTGCTGTGCGCGCTGCGCCGGGCCGGGGAGCCGTACGAGCGGGCGCCGGGCGAGCTGGCCGCGCACACCATGGTGACCACGGGCGCGATGACCAAGCGGATCGACCGGCTGGAGCAGGCCGGGCTGGTCACCCGGCGCCGGGCCGCCGACGATCAGCGCGGACGGATCGTCGCCCTGACCCGCCCCGGCCGTGAGCTGATCGACCGGGCCTTCGCGGAGCACATGCGCAATGAGCGCCGTCTGCTGGATCTGCTCACCCCGGTCGAGGCGGCGGCGCTGGAGGCACTGCTCAGGGAGTGGCTCGGCCGACTGGAGGATCCTCCGGGCCACGAGACTCCGGACCACGGGACTCCGGACCGCGAGACTCCGGCCCACCACCAGACTCCAGGTCGTTAATCCCCTTCCCGGGGCCGTGCGAACGGCTCCTCCCTGGGCACGCTCCGCACCCTCGCCCACAGCGGCAGGAGGAACCAGAGCAGCAGGAACCACACCACCACCGGCACCACCAGCCAGCCCGCGAGCGCGTCGTCCAGCACGACCCGCAGGATCAGCAGCAGCGCCGACGCCATCGTGCCCAGCAGCAGGACCAGCCCGAGCACCGTCAGCCGGGACGCCCAGACGACCGTCTGCGGCTTGACCCGGCGGCCGGTCAGCATCCGGTGCAGGGCCACCGGGCCGATCAGCGCCCCGGTCGCCATGGCACCGAGGAACACGGTGAGGAGATAGATGGCCTGATCCGCGTCGGACAGATCGGAGAAGCGCGGCTGGAACACCACCGCGAGCAGAAAGCCGAACAGGATCTGCACACCGGTCTGGGTCACCCGCACCTCTTGGAGCAGATCGGCCCACTGCCGGTCCGCCCGCTCCTCCTCGGTCTCCGCGCGTCCCCGCCGGAAGCCGCCGCCGTCCGGCGCCTTCCCTTCCGTCCCCGCCATCCCCGGCCTCCTTCCCTCGGGTCCCGCTTCCGCCTGGTTCCGGCCCCGCCTCGGCCCTCGCCGCTGTGCGCGTGCTCACTGCGCTCTTGATCAGAACTGGGAACACGCCCCGAGTCCGGCCGCACGCACGCCCCCGAGGGCATGCGATCAAGCCCGGCAAGGGGCATATCGTATGAAATTCAGCTCGCGAGCGCTCCCCGGGGCGGGCGTACGGGCCAGGCGGGGTCCCGGGAGAGGTACCTGGGGGCGATCGATCGCCTCTTGCGATCAGCCTTGATCAGAAATCGGCATTGGACGTGACAGGTGATCATCCTGCATGCTCACAAGCATGTTCGGGCCTGAGACTGCGACGGATTTCGGCCGGTGTGCCGCCGATGCGCTCCGCCTTGGCCGCGGTGATCTTCTGCTGCCCTGTCTGACGCAGTGCCGCGTCGTGGACTTCGGCAGGGTCAAGTCCACCAGCTGTCGCTGATCCCTCTCCCCTTCCCCCCCTTCTTCCCCGCCTCCGCCTCCGGTCGCGCCGCCCTGCCACGGCGGTGAGCCCGACCGCGCGGGGCGGACCACGGGTTGCCGCCCGCGCTCTCTGACACGGTTCTCCCGCCGCTCCCCCCACGGTCGCGCCCCGCCCTCGGCCGGGTGCCTCCGGTGGGCCGTGTCGTCGTCCCTCGCTCCGCTCACCCCCGGTGGCCGGAGCGTCACCCGACACCAAGGACACGCCCATGCCTGTGGCCCCCGCGCCCGCCGTCCCGACCCTCCTCGCTCCCGCGGGGGCGTCATGACCGCCACCACCCCCTCCCCATCCCCCTCCCCCGCCGCCGTCGTGGAGACGCCCCGGCTGCCCGGCTTCGACCTCGGACGGCTCGACGAGGTGAGCGCGGCGCTCGCGGCCCGCGCCCCGGAGTACGACCGCAGCGGCGCCTTCCCCCGCGAGTCCCTCCAACTCGCCCATGATGCCGGGCTGTTGACCGCGGGCGTCGATCCCCGGTACGGCGGTCCGGGCGGGTCGTTCACCGACATCACCCGCATCCTGCTGGCGCTGGGGCGCGGGGACCCGTCCGTCGCGCTGATCGCCGGGATGACGATCGTCCCGCATCTGATCCAGCCCCGCAGTCCCTGGCCCGAGGAGCTGTACCGGCGGGTGCTGGCGGAGTCCGCGCTGCGGCCGACGCTGCTCAACCACGCGCGGGCGGAACCGGAACTGGGCTCCTCCACCCGGGGCCTGCCCGCCACCACCGCCCGGCGCACCGCGCACGGCTGGTCGGTCAGCGGTCGCAAGCGGTATGTCACCGGCTCCGAGGGGCTGAGCTACTTCCTGGTGTGGGCGGCGACGGACGAGCCGGAGCCGCGCGTCGGCACCTTCATCGTCCCGGCCGGCACCCCCGGCATCGAGATCGTGCCGACCTGGCACCAGCTCGGCATGCGCGCCACCGGCAGCCACGAGGTGGCGTTCACGGACGTCGAGATCCCGGCCGACCACCTCCACGAACTGGCCCCGCCCGGCGCCGATCCCGCCCCGGGCACCCTGCCCGGCAGTGTGACGCTGCTGCTGTCGTCGGCCCTGTACCTCGGGGTCGCGCGGGCCGCGCAGAGCGCCGTGCACGGCTTCGCCCACAGCAGGGTGCCGTCCGGGCTGGGCCGTCCGCTGGCCACCACCGGGCGCTTCGAGCGCGGGGCCGGTGAGATCGAGACCCTGCTGACCACCGCCGAGCAGCTGATCTTCGGGGTCGCCGGGCAGGTCGACCGGGGCGAACCGGTCCGCGGTCTCGACGCGCTCGCCGCCAAGGTGGTCGTCGTCCGCCAGGTCACCCGGGCCGTCGAGACCGGGCTGCGGCTGCTCGGCAATCCGGGGCTGGCCCAGGACAACCCGCTGGAGCGGCACTTCCGTGACATCCAGTCGGCCGGGGTGCACGCCCCCGGCGAGGACGCCGTGCTGCCGCTGGTCGGCGCGGCGGCCCTGGCGGTGAAGGCACCCGATGCCTGACCCCGACCCGCTCCCGCCCCCACCCTCGTACCCCTTCGATCCGTCGCCCGGCCCCGCTCACCCCAGAGGTACCGCCATGCTCCCGCGTTCCCGTCCCGCCCCCTCGCGTCGTCCGTCCCGTCCGGTCCGCCGGATCGCGGCGGCGGTCGCCGGACTGCTGCTGCTCACCGCCTGCTCGTCGGGTGGTGACAGCGACGCCGGCGCCGGCTCGGACACCCCGGTCCGGGGCGGCACGCTCACCACCGCCGTCGACACCGAACCGGTCTCCTGGGATGTGCACGCCAGCACCCAGGACATCACCGCCGAGATCCAGCGGCAGGTGGTGGACTCCCTGGTCTCCCAGGACTCCGCCGGGAAGTTCCACCCCTGGCTGGCCACCGAGTGGGAGGTGTCGGACGACTACAAGACCTACACCTTCGAACTGCGCGACGATGTGACCTTCACCGACGGGACCGCGTTCGACGCCGCCGCGGTGAAGGCCAACTTCGACCACATCGTGGCCGACTCCACCAAGTCGCTGTACGCGGTCAATCTGCTCGGCCCCTACACCGGGACCGAGGTCGTCGGCACCCACACCGCGAAGGTCTCCTTCTCCGAGCCGTTCGCCCCGTTCCTCCAGGCGGCCAGCACGCCCTATCTGGGCTTCTACTCCCCCGACACCCTGAAGTCGGACGCGGGCAAGCTCGCCGCGGGCGGGCCCACCAATGTGGGCAGCGGGCCGTTCCTGTTCAGCCGGTACACCAAGGGCCAGTCGGCGGAGCTGACCCGCAACCCGGACTACGACTGGGCGCCCGCCACCGCCGAGCACACCGGCCCCGCCCATCTCGACAAGCTGGAGTTCCGCTTCCTGCCCACCGCCTCGGTCCGCTCCGGCGCGCTGACCAGCGGCCAGGTCCAGGTGGCCAAGGCCGTGCCGCCGCAGAACGTGTCCACGGTCAAGGCGACCTCCGGGTTCGAGCTGCTCACCCGGCAGAACCCGGGCGGCAACTACAACCTGTGGCTCAACGGCTCCCTCGCCCCCTTCGACGACCAGCGGGTCCGCGAGGCGGTGCAGCGCGGCATCGACATCGACACCAATGTCGAGACGGTCACCTTCGGCCAGTACCCGCGCGCGTGGAGCCCGATCAGCCCCACCACCCCCTACTACGACAAGACACTGGAAGGCAGCTGGCCCCACGACCCCGAGCTGGCCGGGGAGTTGCTGGACGAGGCGGGCTGGACCGCGCGGGACGCCGACGGCTACCGCACCAAGGGCGGCAAGCGGCTCACCATCGAGTGGCCGCAGCTGTCGATCCAGGCCACCCGCGAGGGGCGTGACGTCCTCGGCCAGGCCGTGCAGGCGGACCTCAAGGAGATCGGCGTCGAGGTGAAGCGCCCCAACCTCGACCTGGGCACCTACAACACCGAGGTGTACGGCGGGCAGGCGCACATCGTCGATCTGAGCTGGCCCCGGTTCAGCCCGGATGTGCTGTGGCTGTTCCTGAACTCGGGCAGCGCCCCGGCCGAGGGCGGCATCAACGCCACCTTCGTCCAGGACGACCAGCTCGACGCCTGGACGGACGAGGGCCGGGCCACGCTGGACGAGAAGGTCCACGCCGATGTCTACCCCAAGGCGCAGCAGCGGGCCGTCGATCTCGCGCTGGTCGTCCCGCTCTACACCCAGGTGTCCCTGGTCGGCGCCTCGACCGCCGTCCAGGGCCTGACCTTCAGCGCCAGCAACTGGCTGACGTACTACGACGCCTGGCTGGACGAGCGGTGAAGCGGCTCCCGGCGGGCCGTCTCGCGCGGGCCGCGGTGACCCGGCTGGGCTCGGCCGTCGCCGTGCTCGCCGGGGCCGCCACCCTCGCCTTCCTGGCGCTGCGGCTCATCCCCGGCGACCCGGTGTCCGTGCTGCTGGGCCCGTCCACCGCGGGCACCCCGGAGGTACGGGCGGAGATCCGCCGGGAGTACGGCTTCGATTCTCCGGTCGCCGAGCAGTACGTCCGGTATCTGGGGCGGCTGGCGACGGGCGATCTCGGCGAGTCGTACCAGCTCCAGCGGCCGGTGTGGGAGCTGATCGGGGATCAGCTGGTGCCCACCCTGCAACTGGCCTCGGCCGCGCTGCTGCTGGCCGCGGTCCTCGCGGTGCTGTCCGCGGTGGCCACGGCGGGGCGGCGGCCGGGGCTGCGGGCGGTGGCGTCGGTGGCGGAGCTGATCGCGGCCTCCACCCCGGCCTACTGGGTGGGGATCGTGCTGCTGACCGTGTTCTCGTTCCAGCTCCCGGTGTTCCCGGTGGCCGGCGCCGACGGGTTCGCGGCCCTGGTGCTGCCCGCGGTGACCCTGGCACTGCCGCTGACCGGGGTCATGGCCCAGGTGCTGCGGGAGGGACTGGAGGCGGCGCTCGGCCAGCCGTTCGTGGTCACCGCCCGCTCCCGGGGCGCCGGCCAGTGGGCGGTACGGCTGCGGCACGCGCTGCGGCACGCGGCCGTACCGCTGCTCACCCTCACGGGCTGGCTGACCGGTTCGCTGATCGGCGGGGCGGTGCTGGTGGAGACGGTGTTCGGGCGGCCCGGCATCGGCTCGCTGGTGCTCCAGGCCGTCACCGCCAAGGACATGCCGGTGGTGATCGGTGTGGTGCTGCTGTCGGCGTTCGTGTTCGTCGTGATCTCCACCGTGGTGGATCTGCTGTACCCCGTTGTCGACCCACGGCTCAGGAGCGCGTGACCATGGCCACCACCCTCGTCCCCGAACTCGGCCCGAAACCCGCCGCCGCCGTGTCCGCCCCGGCACGGCGGCGGCGCCTGGCCGGACCGCCGGTGAGCGTGCTGCTCGCGGGCGCGCTGCTGCTGCTCGTGGTGCTGGTGGCGGTGGCGCCGGGCCTGTTCACCAGCGGCTCGCCCACCGCGACCGACCCCCCGGCCGCGCTGCGCGGCCCCGGCGCCGGGCACTGGCTCGGCACCGACCAGTTGGGCCGCGACCTCTACACCCGCATCCTGTACGGGGCCCGCCCCTCGCTGCTGCTGGGGTTCGGCTCGACGGTGCTGTCGGTCGTGCTGGGCGCGGCGTTCGGGCTGGCGGCGGCGCTGGGCGGGCGGATCGCCGACCAGGTGCTGATGCGGCTGGCCGATGCCCTGCTGGCGCTGCCCGCGCTGCTGCTGGCGCTGCTGATCGTGGCGGTGCTGGGGGCGGGCACGGTCAATGTGATGCTGGCGATCGGGATCGCGTTCGTCCCCGGGTACGCCCGGCTGGTGCGGGCGGAGGCGCTGGTCGTGCGGCGCTCGGGGTATGTGGAGTCGGCGGTGGCGCTGGGGCTGCCCCGGCGGACGATCGTGCTGCGCCATGTGCTGCCGAACGCGCTCGCGCCGCTGCTGACCCTGGCGGCCGTCGGGTTCGGCACGGCGCTGATCTCGGCGTCGGGGCTGAGCTTTCTCGGGCTGGGTCCGGCGGCGCCCTCACCGGAGTGGGGGGCGCTGCTGTCCGCCGGGCGGGACTTCCTCCAGACGGCCTGGTGGATCGGGGTGTTCCCGGGGGCGGCGGTCACGGTGACCGTCATCGCCGTGAATGTGGTGGGCCGTCATGTCCAGGAGCGCTTCACCCGGAGGTCCGCGCGATGAGTGCCACAGGCGCAGTGCCGCAGGAGCCGTTGCTGAGCGTCGAGGGCCTGGAGGTGACCTTCGGGCGCGGTGCGGGGGTCCCCGCCGTGCGGGATGTGTCGTTCACGCTGCGGCGGGGCGAATGCCTGGCGGTGGTGGGCGAGTCGGGGTCGGGCAAGAGTGTCACGGCCCGGACCCTGCTGGGGCTGACCGGGGCGGGGGCCCGGGTGCGGGCGCGGCGGCTCGGCTTCGACGGGGTCGATCTGACCGCGCTGTCGGAGCGCGAGTGGCGGGCGGTGCGGGGGCGGCGGATCGGGCTGGTGCTCCAGGACGCGCTGGTCTCGCTGGACCCGCTGCGGACGGTGGGCGCCGAGATCCGCGAGACGCTGACCACCCATGGGCTGGCCCGGGGCGCGGAGGCGGCCGAGCGGACGCTGGCCCTGCTGGCGGACGCCGGGGTGCCGGATCCGCCGCGCCGGGCGGCCGAGCATCCGCATCAGCTGTCGGGCGGGCTGCGGCAGCGGGCGCTGATCGCGTCCGCGCTGTCCGGGGCGCCGGAACTGCTGGTCGCGGACGAGCCGACGACGGCCCTCGATGTCACCGTGCAGGCACAGATCCTGGATCTGCTGGGGCGGCTGGTCGGCGCCGGTACGGGCCTGCTGCTGATCAGTCACGATCTTTCGGTGGTGGCCCGCCTCGCGGACCGGGTGGCGGTGATGTACGGCGGCCGGATCGTGGAACAGGGCCCGGCCCGGGACGTCCTCAAGGATCCCCGGCACCCCTACACCAGGGCGCTGCTGGCGGCCGTCCCCACCTTCGCGTCCAAGGGCGGCCCGCTGTCCGTCCCGGCCCCGCGCGACGGCCTGGCCCCCGGTCCGGACGGCTGCCCGTACGCGGCCCGCTGCCCGGCCGCCGACAGCCGCTGCCGTACGGAACTGCCCGCGCCCCAGCCGGATCTGGGCGGGCATCTGGCGCTGTGCTGGCACCCGGGTACGGCCATCGCCGGGCCGGTGGCGCGTCCGGCCGCCGTGTCCTCGCCGGAACACCGGGGCGAGGTCCCGGCGGCGCCCGCCGACGCGCCCGCGCTGCTCGATGTACAAGGGCTGGTCAAGCGGTTCCGGTCGGCGGACGGGGTGTCGTACACCGCGGTCGACGAGGTGTCGTTCCGGATCGCGGGCGGTCAGACGCTGGGGCTGGTCGGGGAGTCGGGGTCGGGGAAGTCGACCACGGCCCGGATGGTGCTGGGGCTGACCGAACCGGACGCGGGGACGGTGCGGTTCGAGGGTCAGGCGTGGAGCGGGCTGCCGGAGCGGGAGCGGCGGGGGCGGCGGTCCCGGCTCCAGGTGGTGCACCAGGATCCGCTGGGCTCGTTCGATCCCCGGCACAGTGTGCGGCGGATCCTCGCCGAGGCGGTGGCGCGCGCCGGGGTGGCACGGGGGCGGGCGCGGGCGGCGCGGGTGGCCGAACTGCTCGACCAGGTCGGGCTGCCCGCCGGGCTCACCGAGCGGCGCCCGCTGGAACTGTCCGGCGGGCAGCGCCAGCGGGTGGCCATCGCGCGGGCCCTGGCCACCGGGCCGCGGCTGATCGTCTGCGACGAACCGGTGTCGGCGCTGGATGTGTCGATCCAGGCGCAGGTGCTGGATCTGCTGGCGGAGCTGCGGCGGGAGCTGGGGCTGGCGCTGCTGTTCATCTCGCACGACCTCGGGGTGGTGCACCACGTCAGTGACCGGGTCGTGGTGATGAAGGACGGGCGGCTGGTGGAGTCGGGGCCGGTCGGGCAGGTGTTCGCCAGCCCGGCGCATCCCTACACCCGGGAGTTGCTGACCTCGCTCCCCCGCCCCGAACGGACCCCGGAAGGACAAGAATCACGGACATGACCGCACCTGTGGACCATCCCGACACCGACCGCTGGCTCCGCGCCTTCCATCCGTCGCCGACGGCGGCGACCCGGCTGGTGTGCTTCCCGCACGCCGGCGGGTCGGCCGGCTACTTCCGGCGCCTGTCCGAACTGCTCCACCCGCAGGTGGAGGTATGGGCCGTGCAGTACCCGGGACGGCTGGAGCGCCGGGGCGAGCCCCAGTTCACCGAGATCGAGCCGCTGGCCGACGCGGTGACCGCCGTGCTGAGGCCCTCGTGGGGCGAGGAGCCGACGGCGTTCTTCGGGCACAGCATGGGCGCGGTCGTGGCCTATGAGACGGCCCGGCGGCTGACCGCCTCCACGAGCACCGGCCCGACCGCGCTGTTCGCGTCGGGACGGCGGGCCCCGTCCACCGTCCGGGAGACCGAGCGGCTGCATCTCGCGGCGGACGACGAGCTGACCGCCGAGATCGTCCGGCAGGGCGGCACCCCGCCGGAGCTGCTGGCCGAGCCCGAGCTGCTGGCCCTGATCCTGCCGACGCTGCGCGGCGACTACCGGGCCATCGAGCGCTACCGCCACCGCCCCGGCCCCCCGATCGCGGCCCCGGTCACGGTCCTGACCGGCACCGGGGACGACAAGGTGACGCCCGAGGAGGCCCACGCCTGGCAGCGGCACACGGACGGCCCGACCGAGGTACTGACCTTCGAGGGCGGCCACTTCTTCGTCGCGGACCAGGTGGAGCGGATCGCGGGGGTGATCCGCACGCGGTTGCTCCACACGGCCGGTGCGGGGGCGGGGGTGGGGGTGCGGGTGCGGGTGCCGTCGCCGGATGACGGCCGGGGGGCTGGGGCGGGGGCTGGGACTGGGGCAGGGACTGAGGCCGGCACTGGGACTGGGGCCGCGGCTAGGGCCGGGGCTGGAACTGGGGCAGGGGCCGGGGTACGGCCGCCGCGCGGCGCCTCCGTGCGACCGGCGGACCGCGATCCCGGCGCTTCCGTCGCCTCCGCGCAACCGCAGGACCGCGATCCCGCCGCTTCCGTGCGACCGCAGGACCGCGGCCCCGCCGCTTCCGCCGCCT
>NZ_JBEXLA010000017.1:33581-191841 GCF_040609715.1 Streptomyces sp. NPDC004610
CTCCACGCAACCGCAGGACCGCGATCCCGCCGCTTCCGTGCGACCGCAGGACCGCGGCCCCGCCGCTTCCGCCGCCTCCACGCAACCGCAGGACCGCAACCCCGGCGCTTCCGTGCGACCGCAGGACCGCGACCCCGCCGCTTCCGCCGCCTCCACGCAACCGCAGGACCGCGACCCCGGCGCTTCCGCCGCTTCCGTGCACCCGCCGGACCCCGCCCCCGGCGGGTCCCCCCGCCCGGCGGGCGGGGACCCGGTCACCCCCGTACGGCCGCCGGACGGCGATCCGGCAGCCCCCGTACAGCCCGCCGACGGGACGGGGGCACGCCCGGCCTGAGGGTGGGGCCCGGACCGGCCCACCGGCCGGCCGGGGCCGCCCCCGGTGCCGCTCTTGACTTTTGCCGAGCCCGGCGCGGAGGTCAGCGCAGCCCTTCGCGTCATGTACGACGCCACCGAGCGATGTCGGATGGGGAGCAGCTGTGGTCATGGTGGAACGCGAGGGTCAGGTGACGCGACTGCGAGAGCTGCTGGCGGGCTGTTGCTCGGGCACCGGCGGGGTGGCCGCGCTCAGCGGTCCGGTCGCCAGCGGCAAGACGGAACTCCTCCATGTCCTGGGCGAGCTGGCGGCGGCGGCCGGGGCCGTCGTCCTGCACGCCACGGCCCGCTGTTCGGAACGGGACGTCGAGCTGGGGGTGATGGGCCAGATCTTCCGTCACCAGCAGTTCTCCGCCGCCGAGCGGGAGCGGGCGCTGCGCCCGTACGAGCCCGGCGGGGCGCTGGCCGCGTGCGACGCGGATCTGCTGACCCACCGGCCCACCCCCGCGCAGGTCAGCCAGGTGCACTGGCAGTTGCTGCGGGCCCTGTCGGAGCGGGCCCCGGTGGTGGTGATCGTCGACGATGTGCACTTCGCGGACCCGGCGTCGCTGGACACCCTCATCTATGTGGGGCGGCTGCTGCGCAGCACCCGGGTGCTGCTGGTGGTGGCCGAGCGGGACGCGGCGTCGGGGGCGAGCACCACGGAGCTGTCCTGGCGCACCTCGCTGGTGCGGCAGCGGCATGTCACCCGGCTGCGGGTGCGGCCCCTGTCCCCGGCGGGCACCGGCGAACTGGTCGGTGAGCTGGTCGGGCCGGGGCTCGACGCCCGCCCCTGGCACCGGCTCAGCGGCGGCAACCCGCTGCTGCTGCGGGCCCTCGCCGAGGACCACCACGACCGGACGGCGGCCGGGGCGCCGGGAGCCGTACCGCCCGGCGCGGTGGAGCCGTTCCCGGGCGAGGAGTACGGGCGGGCGGTGGACGCCTGTGTCCGGCGGGTCGGCGAGGAGTACCGGGACACGGCCCGCGCGCTGGCGGTGCTGGACGCCTCGGGTTCACCGGCGTATCTGGCGGGGCTGACGGGCCGTCCCGCGTCCGCGCTCGCCGCGACGCTGGCGGCGATGGACGGCCTGGGCTTCCTGGACGCGGGCCGGTTCCGTCATCCCGCCGCCCGGACCGCCGTCCTCGCCGGGATGCCGGCCGCCGAACGGGCGCTGCTGCACCGGGCCGCCGCCCGGCTGCTGCACGCCGCCGGGGAACCGGCGCCGGTGGTGGCCGTGCAGCTGGCGGCGGCCCGGCACAGCGCCGAGCCCTGGGCGTACGCGGTGGCGCTGGAAGCGGCGCGGGAGGCGCTGCACCGGGACGACACGGCGTTCGCCGAGGCGTGCCTCGATGTGGCGGAGGCGGCGGCGACGGACGAGGACCGGCGGGTGACGGTGACCGTGCTGCGCAGCCTGGTCGATTTCCGTACCGACCCGGACACCGCCTGCCGGCGGCTGCGTCCGCTGACCGCCGCGCTGCGCGAGGGGCGGCTGTCGGGCTGCCAGATCGTGCCGCTGCTGGGGCGGCTGCTGTGGACCGGCGGCAGCGATGAGATCCTGCTCGCGCTGCGCAGGCTGGAGCGGTCCGCGGATCTGCTGGACGCCCGGCAGAGCGCCGAGTACCAGGCCGTGCGGCACGGTCTGTCGGCCTCGCATCCGGCGCTGCTGCCCCGGCCGGTGGCCAGGGCCCGGACGTCGCACCGGGCGCTGCTGCGGGCGGCGGACGGGTCGGCGCCGCGGATGTCGGGGGTGCTGAACCGGCTGCTGCGCTCGGGCCCCGGCCCGGACGCGGTCCGCAGCGCCGAACTGGTGCTCCAGACCACGCTGCTGGACGACACCAGCTTCGACACCGTGCACCAGGCGCTGTCGGTGCTGGTCTACGCCGACCGGCCGGATCTCGCGGCGCCCTGGGCGGACCGGCTGGTACGGGAGGCCGCGCGGCGTGATGTGCCGACCTGGCAGGCGCTGTTCGCGGCGCTGCGGGCCGAGGCGGCGCTGCGGCAGGGCGAGGTACGGCTCGCGGAGCGGTCCGCGCGGCAGGCCCTGGGGCTGGTGTCGGTGCGCGGCTGGGGCGCGTTGATCGGCTCACCGCTGGCGACCCTGGAGCTGGTGGCGGCGGCGACCGGGCGGGCGGAGGCGGGCGGGCCACCGGTCGCGACCCTGCCCGAGCAGTTGTACGAGACCCGGTTCGGGGTGCAGTATCTGCACGCGCGGGGCCGCTGGCGGCTCTCGGTGAATCTGCTGCACGGGGCGCTGGACGATCTGACGCGCTGCGGACGCCTGATGCGGGAGTGGGACATCGACCTCCCGGCGTTCGTGCCGTGGCGCGGTGACGCGGTGACCGCGCTGCTGCGGCTGGGCCGGACGGAGGAGGCCCGGCGGCTGGCCGTCGAGCAGTTGGCGATGGTGCCGGTGAGCCAGCCGAGGGCGCGCGGGATCGCCCTGCACTCGGCGGCCTCGGTGGCGGACTCCCGGCGTCGGGCGGCGCTGCTGCGGGAGTCCGCCGATCTGCTGGAGGGCGCCGGTGACCGGCTGGAACTGGCCCGGGTGCTGGTGGATCTGAGCGAGGTCCACACCCGGGCGGGCCAGCGCGGGCGGGCCCGGATGGTGGCCCGGCAGGCGCTGGACATCGCCGAGGAGCAGGGCCTCGTCCCGCTGGCGCGGCGGCTCGCGGCGGGTGAGGCGCCGCCGGTCCGGCCGGAGCGCGGTGGCCCGGAACGGGCCGGGGTGCTGAGCGGCTCCGAGGCCCAGGTAGCGGCGCTGGCGGTGGCCGGGCTGTCCAACCGGGAGATCGCCGAGAAGCTCTTCATCACGGTCAGCACGGTGGAGCAGCATCTGACACACACCTATCGCAAGCTGCGGGTGAAGGGCCGGGCGGATCTGCCGCTGTCACTGCTGGGGGCGGTGGAACGCGGGCCCCAGGAGCGGGCGTCGGCGCGGGTCGGGGGGCGCCCTTAGCCTCCGGCTGCCGTCAGCGATGGCCGGTGGGGTTGTGACCAGGCCCTCGTCCGGGGGCGCCCTTGGAACCCGGTGCCGTCAGCGATGGCCGGTGGGGTTGTGACCAGGCCCTCATCGAGGGGCGCCCTTAGAACCCGGCCGCCGTCAGCGATGGCCGGCAGGGTCGTGACCACGCCTTCGTCGAGGGGCACCCTCGGCACCCAGCCGCCGTCAGAGATGGCCGGTTGGATCGTGACCAGGCCCTCATCCGGGGGCGCCCCTAGAACCCAGCCGCCGCCGTAAGCGACGGCCAGCAGGATCGTGACCACGCCCTCATCGAGGGGCGCCCTCGACACCCGGCCGCCCCTCGCTGGACGCGGCGATCATCGCCTCCCGTGTGCCATGTCGGGGGACGCCCCTGGAGCCCGGCCGCCCTCTCTCCGGGGCGTGGCAGCGCGCTGCCGCGCCCCGGAGAGAGTCCGTCACACGGTCCGCGGCGGCAGCCCGAGCAGTCCGCGCAGGGTGCTGGCCTCGTAGGCGGTGCGGAACGCGCCGCGCGCCTGGAGTTCGGGCACCAGCGCGCGGGTGACGGCGGTGAGGTCGTCGGGCAGCGCGGCGGGCCGCAGCCGGTAGCCGGAGATCCCGGCGCGCTGCCACTCCAGCAGCAGATCGGCGACCTCACCGGGGGTGCCGACGGCGATATGGGCGTCGGAGGTGAACGGGCTGCCGTGGGCCTCGTCCAGTCGGGCCCGGCGCTCGGCGGCCCGGCCGGGCTCGGTGTCCAGGAGGACCACGAGGTCGGCGAAGACATGCACGGTCTCGCCGTCGCGCCCGGCGGCGCTCTGCGCGGCCCGGATCTCCGCGACGGTGGCCGCGGCCTCGTCGGCGCTGTGCGGGGTCACGGACACCACGTCGGCGGAGCGGGCCCCGTAGCGGAAGGGCAGGCTGATGTGGGCGAGGGTGAAGATCAGCGGGTGGCCCTGCGGGGCGGGCGGGGCCAGCGCGGGACCGTCCAGGGTGAGCCAGTCCCCGGCGCTGCCGCCGAGCGGTTCGATCGCGGTGAAGCTGCCCTGCGGGTCGGGGTCGGCGGGGGCGAAGCGGCCGGGGGCGAGGTCGCGCAGCTCCTTCTCGTCGGACACCCCGTCCCACAGCGCGCGCACCACCCGGACCAGATCGGCGGCCCGTTCGAAGAGTTCGGCCATCGGCCGCTGCACCTCGGGGGTGAACAGTTCGTCCAGCACGATCGGCCGGGCCGGGGTGACCTGGGTGCGCCATCCGGCCCGGCCGCCGGTGAGCTGGTCCAGGGTGGCCACGGCCCGCGCGATGTGCAGGGGCTGGGCGCGGTCGAGGACGGCGGTCGGCACGATGCCGATGTGCTCGGTGCGCCCGGCGAGGGCGGCGGCGACCAGCAGGGCGTCCACGCGGTGGGTGAGCGGCCCGGCCGCGGGGCGCCGGGGCGGGTCCTCCAGGGTGACGAAGTCCAGCAGTCCGCGCTCGGCCTCCTGCACGAGCGCGGTCCAGTGCTCCGGCCCGTAGGGGTTGCCGTCCGGGGCGGCGGCCCCGGGGTGCCAGCCGGCTCCGTCGAGCGCGACGGCGAGGTGGAGGGGGCGGGGCGGGGTGCTCATGGTGAGGTGTGCTCCTCGGTTCGGTGGGGCGGGTGGGTCGGTGCTTCTCACCGGTCGAGAGCGGCGAGCCACTCCTCCACGGCCGACGCCGTGGTGGGTGAGTGCTCCTCCAGGACGGAGAAGTGGTCGCCGGGGATGTCGGCGGTGGTGTGCGGGAGCCGCCAGAAGGCGCGGGTGTCCGGGACGGGGTGGCCGGGACCGGTGTCCGTGCTCTCCGGCGTCCCGGGCAGTGCCCGGGTGGCGCGCAGCAGCAGTGTCGGGGTGGTGACCGGCCGGGGCTGCCAGGGGCCGAAGGTGCGCAGATAGCCGCCCATCGTGGTCAGCCCGTCGTCGCTCAGGCCCAGTTCGAACGCGTCGAAGCGGTCGACCATGCCGTTGATCATGGCGGGCATCCACCACTCCATACCGGGCAGGGCCGCGGTGTCCATGGGGTAGGTGTCGACCATCGCCAGGCCCGACGGCACGGTGCTCCCCCGGCGTTCCAGCTCCTCGGTCACGGCGTGCGCGACACAGCCGCCCAGGGAGCGCCCGAGCAGGGCGAACGGCCGGTCCCCGACGAGTCGTTCGACCGCGTCCGCCTGCATCGCGACGAAGGTGTCCGCCGAGTCCGGCAGCCCGCTGCCCGGCGTGTACCCGGGCGCCGGTACGGCGAGGACGTCCCGGCGCCCGTCGAGGGCCTGGCCGAAGCGGGCGTACTCGTGCGGGCCGGAGAGCGCGGTGAGGGCGGGGAAGCAGACCAGTGCGGTGGGCGCGGTGCCCTTGGCCAGGACGACCGGTGGGGCGCTGTGCCGGGCGGTGTCGGCCGCGGCGAAGGTCTCCCGCAGCCGGGCGGCGGCGACGATCACCTCGGTCGCGGCGCCGATCTCCCCGGCCCCGCACAGCCGCAGATACAGCTCCGTCAGCGGCCCCTGCCGCTCCCCGGCACCGGACCCCGGCCGCTCGCGCAGCAGTTCACCGAGGTGGGCGGCGAGGGCGCGGGGCGTCGGGAACCGGATGGTGAGCGCTCCGCCCAGCGGCAGCCCGGTGGTGGCGGCGAGGCGGGCCCGCAGTTCGACGGCCGACAGCGAGTCGAGCCCGGCCTCCACGAACGGCCGCCCCTCCTCCACCTCCTCCGCCGTCGCGTACCCGAGCACCCCGGCCGCCCGTGCCCGTACGAGGTCCAGCAGGGCGGCGTCGAGAGCCGCTCCGGTGAGCCCGGCGGCCCAGTCCGGCCCGGCGTCGGCCGCCACCGGGTCGGGCAGGGCCGGTGCCTCGGTGGTGGCGCGTGTCAGCGTGGCGTCCAGCCAGTGCCGCCGCCGTTGGAAGGGGTAGGTCGGCAGCTCGACCGGGCGCGGGGCGAGCCCCTCGAAGGCGGCGGGCCAGTCCACGGCCACCCCGTCCGTGTGCAGCCGCCCCACCGCCGACAGCAGCGTCCGCACCTCGGAACGGCCCGCGCGCAGCAGGGGCGCGAGCACCGGACCGTCGTCCAGGGCGTCACCGGCCAGCGCGGTGAGCACCGCGTCCGGCCCGATCTCCACGAACCGGGTGACGCCCAGCGCGTGTGCCGTGCGCAGGACGTCCAGGAACCGGACGGGTTCGCGGGCGTGGCGGGCCCAGTGGTCGGCGGAGCCCAGTTCGTCGTCGTCGGCGGGGGCGCCGGTCAGATCGGAGATCACGGGGAGGGCGGCGGGCCGGAAGTCGGCGGCCTTGGCGGCCCGGCGGAAGTCGTCCAGCATGCCGTCCATGTGCGGGGAGTGGAAGGCGTGGCTCACCCGCAGCCGGGCGGTCCTGCGGCCCCGGGCGCGGAACCCGGCGGCGACGGCGAGAACGGCGTCCTCGTCCCCGGAGAGCACTACCGAGCGGGGCCCGTTGACCGCGGCGACCGCGACCCCCTCCCCGGCCGCGACCCCTTCCCCGGCCGCGCCCCCCTCCCCGATCGCTTCCGTCACCTCCTCCTCGCTCGCCTCCACCGCCACCATCGCCCCGCCCTCCGGCAGGGCCTGCATCAGCCGCCCCCGCTCGGTCACCAGCCGGGCCGCGTCGGGCAGATCGAGCACCCCGGCGGCGTGGGCGGCGGCCAGCGCGCCGACCGAGTGCCCGGCGACCACATCGGGCCGTACACCCCAGGACTCCAGCAGCCGCAGCAGGGCGATCTCGACGGCGAAGAGGGCGGGCTGGGCGTACTCCGTGCGGTCGAGGAGAGCGCCGTGCTCCGGGGAGAGCACCGCCTCCCGTACGGAGGGCCGGGCCGCCCGGTGCTCGTCGAGGGCGGCGGTCACCTCGTCGAAGGCACGGGCGTAGGCGGGGAAGCGGGCGTACAGCTCCCGGCCCATGCCGGCCCGCTGGCTGCCCTGGCCGGTGAACAGGAAGGCGGTGCGGCCGGGTTCGGTGGCGGTCGCGCCGGTCTCGGTGGTGAGGTCGCGCAGGGCGGCGAGGGCCTCGGCGCGGTCGGCGGAGACGACCAGGGCGCGGTGGCGGTGGGTGGTGCGCCGGGTGGCGAGGGACCAGGCCACATCGGCGGGCCGGGCCTCCGGGCGGTCCTCCAGGTGCCGGGTGAGCCGGGCCGCCTGGTCGCGCAGGGCCCGCGGGGAGCGGGCGGAGAGCGGCCAGGGCAGGACGACGTCGTCAGGAGCCGGGTCCGCCGCGTCGGGCGTCTCGTCGTCGGGTGCCTGCTCCAGGATGATGTGCGCGTTGGTGCCGCTGACGCCGAAAGCGGAGACCCCGGCCCGGCGCAGGTGGTCGCCGGACGGCCAGGGGCGGGCCTCGCCGAGCAGGCGTACGCCGCCGTCCGCCCAGTCGACATGGGGTGTCGGGGCCTCCGCGTGCAGGGACTTGGGGAGGGTGGCGTGGCGCAGGGCCTGGACGGTCTTGATCACGCCCGCCACCCCGGCCGCCGCCGCGGTGTGCCCGATGTTGGACTTGAGGGAGCCCAGCCACAGGGGTTCGTCGGCGGGGCGGTCGCGGCCGTAGACCTCCTGGAGGGCCTGGATCTCGATGGGGTCGCCGAGGGTGGTGCCGGTGCCGTGGCCCTCGACGGCGTCCACCTCGCGCGCGGTGAGTCCGGCATCGGCGAGGGCGCGGCGGACGACCCGCTGTTGGGCGGGGCCGTTGGGGGCGGTGAGGCCGTTGGAGGCGCCGTCCTGGTTGACGGCCGTGCCGCGCACCACGGCCAGGACGGGGTGGCCGAGGCGGCGGGCGTCCGAGAGGCGCTCCAGGAGCAGCAGTCCGGCGCCCTCCGCCCAGCCGGTGCCGTCGGCGGCGGCGGAGAAGGCGCGGCAGCGGCCGTCCGGGGACAGCCCGCGCTGGCGGGAGAAGGCCACGAACCCGGCCGGTGTCGACATCACCGTCGCCCCGCCCGCGAGCGCGAGCGCGCACTCGCCGCCGCGCAGCGCCCGGACCGCCAGATGCAGTGCCACCAGCGACGAGGAGCAGGCGGTGTCCACGGTCACCGCGGGGCCCTCGAAGCCGTAGGTGTACGAGAGGCGGCCCGAGGCGACGCTGGCGAGGTTGCCGATGCCGAGGTGGCCCTCCAGTTCGGCGGGGATCCGGTCGAGGCGGGTGTGGTAGTCCTGCCCGGCCAGGCCGACGAAGACCCCGGTGCTGCTGCCGCGCAGGGCGGCGGGGTCGATCCCGGCCCGTTCGAACACCTCCCAGGACGTTTCGAGGAGCAGCCGCTGCTGGGGGTCCATGGCGAGCGCCTCGCGCGGGGAGATCCCGAAGAACTCGGCGTCGAAGTCGGCGGCGTCGTAGAGGAATCCGCCGTGCCGGGCGTAGCTGGTGCCGGGGCGGTCGGGGTCGGGGTCGTAGAGGGCGTCGAGGTCCCAGCCCCGGTCGTCGGGCCAGGGGCCGATGGCGTCGCCGCCCTCGGCCACCAGGTCCCACAGGGTCTCGGGCGAGTCGACCCCGCCGGGCAGACGGCAGCCCATCCCGACGACGGCGATCGGCTCGCGCAGCGCCGACTCCAACCGGTCCAGTCGGCGGCGGGCCTCGCGGCTCTCGTCGAGCGCGCGGCGCAGATAGCTGCGCAGCTTCTCCTCATCGGCCACGGTCGGTCTCCTCGGTCTCCACGCTCTCCTCGGTGCCTTTCGTTTCGTGCGACGGGCTCGGGTCCTGTGGTCCCTCGGCGTCCATCAGCGCGAAGAGTTCGTCGTCGGTCGCCGACTCCAGGTCGGGTTCGCCGCTCCAGCGGGCGGCCAGGGCCCGCAGCCGGGCGGCCAGTTCGGGCAGGTCGGGGTCGTCGGGCGCGGCGCCCTCCAGCAGGGCGAGGACGTCCCGGGCCGGGCGGGGGGTGTCGGGGGCGGGCGTGGGGAGGAGGGTCGCGAGGTGGGCGGCGACGGCGGCCGGGGTGGGGTGGTCGAAGACCAGGGTCGCCGGGAGCCGGCGGTCGAGGGCGGCGGCCAGCCGGTTGCGCAGATCGACGGCGGTGAGGGACTCCAGGCCGAGATCCTTGAACTGCCGGTCGGCGGCGACCTCCACCGGGTCGTCATGGCCGAGGACCTCGGCGGTCTGGCGGCGCACCAGCTCGGTGAGGGTCGCGGCGCGTTCGGCGGGCGGGAGGGCGGCGAGGCGGTCCGTCAGGGTCTCGGCCGCCGGTCCGTCGTCAGGGGCGGCGGCCTCCGGCGACGCCGGAGCGGTCGTCGCGGGGGCGGGCTGGGCGTCGAGCCAGTAGCGGCGGCGGCGGAAGGCGTAGGTGGGCAGTTCCACCCGGCGCGGGTGCCGTCCGGCGAACGCCGGGGTCCAGTCGACCGGTACGCCATGGGTGTGGGCGACGGCGACGGAGGCGAGGAAGCGGTCCGGTCCGCCGTGGTCGCGCCGCAGGGTCTCGGTGACGGCGACCTCCGGGACGTCCGCCGCGTCCACGGTGTCCTGGATGCCGCCGGTCAGCACCGGGTGCGGGCTGACCTCCACGAACAAGGTGCGGCCCTTGGCCACCAGGTCCTGGACGACCGGCGCGAACCGCACGGTCTGCCGGATGTTGCGGTACCAGTAGGTGCCGTCCAGCTCACCGGGCTCGGCGACCGCGCCGGTGACCGTGGAGTGCAGCGGGATCCGGCCCTCGCGCGGGGTGACGAAGGCGAGCCGGGCGAGGAGTTCCTCCTTGGCCTCGTCGATCACCGGGGAGTGCCCGGCGACGGTGGCGGCCCGGATCCGCTTGGCGCGTTCACCGCGTGCGGCGCACTGGGCGAGGAGTTCGTCCAGTGCGGTGTCCTCGCCCGCGACGACCACGGCGGACGGCCCGTTGACCGTCGCCACGGACAGCCGCCCCGGCCAGGCCGCGATGCGCTCCTCCACGTCGTCCAGCGGCAGCGCCAGGGAGGCCATTCCGCCCTTGCCGACCAGCGAGGCGAGGATCCGGCTGCGTTCGACGACGATCCGGGCCGCGTCCTGGAGGGTGAGGATCCCTGCCACGCAGGCCGCCGCCACCTCGCCCTGGCTGTGCCCGACGACCGCGTCCGGGCGCACCCCGTACGCCTCCCACTGGGCGGCCAGCGCCACCAGGACGGCCCACAGGGCGGGCTGGGCGACCTCGACCCGGTCCAGGGTGGGCGCCCCCGGCCGCTCGCGCAGGACGTCGGTCAGCGACCAGTCGAGGTGGGGCGCGAGGGCGGCGGCGCACTCCTCGACGCGGGCCGCGAAGACCGGGGAGGTGTCCAGCAGCCCCCGGGCCATGCCGGGCCACTGGGAGCCGTGCCCGGGGAAGACGAACACCGTCCGGATGCCTTCGGCGGCGGTGCCCCGGATCAGATTCCCGGCGGGTTCGCCGCGCACCAGGGCGGCGAACCCCTCGGCCGCGCTCGCGCGGTCGGCGGCGACGACGACCGCGCGGTGGTCGAAGCGGGGGCGGTGGGCGAGGAGGGTGTGAGCGATGTCCGGGGCGGGGACGCCGTCGGGGCCGCCGGTGAGCGGGGCGGAATCGCCGTCCAGGCCACCGGTCAGCGGGGCGGGATCGCCGTCGGGGCCACCGGTCAGCGGGGCGGGGACGCTGTCCGGGCCGCCGCTGAGCGGGGCGGAATCACCGTCCAGGCCACCGGTCAGCGGGGCGGGGACGCTGTCCGGACCACCGGCCAGCGGGGCGGAATCACCGCCCGGACCACCGCTGAGCGCCGTGAGGAGCCGTTCGGCCTGGGCGGTGAGGGCGGCGGGGGTGCGGGCGGAGAGGATCCAGGGCAGCGGCGCGGCGGCGGCGCCCTCTTCCGTCCGCTCGGCTCCCTCCGCCGTGACCCCTTCGAGGACGACATGCGCGTTGGTGCCGCTCACGCCGAAGGACGAGACTCCCGCGCGCCGGGGCACACCGTCCGCCGCCGGCTGCCAGGGCCGCCGCTCCGTCAGGAGCCGTACGCCGCCGGTGTCCCAGTCGACGTCCGGGGACGGCCGGTCGACGTGCAGGGTGCGGGGCAGTACGCCGTGCCGCATGGCCTGCACGGTCTTGATGATCCCGGCGACCCCGGCGGCGGCCTGGGTGTGCCCGATGTTGGACTTGAGGGACCCCAGCCACAGCGGCCGGTCGGCGGGCCGGTCGCGGCCGTACGCGGCGACCAGGGCCCGTGCCTCGATGGGGTCGCCGAGGGTGGTGCCGGTGCCGTGCCCCTCCACCGCGTCCACCTCGTGCGGGGAGAGCCCGGCGTCCGCGAGGGCCTGTCCCACGACCCGCCGCTGGGCGCTCGCGCTGGGCGCGGTCAGGCCGTTGGAGGCGCCGTCCTGGTTGACCGCCGTACCGCGCACCACGGCCAGCACGGGGTGCCCGTGGTGGCGGGCGTCGGAGAGCCGCTCGACCAGGAGCAGGCCCACGCCCTCGGCCCAGCTGGTGCCGTCGGCCCCGGCCGCGTACGCCTTGACCCGGCCGTCGGGGGCGAAGGCGCGGTGCCGGGAGGTGGCGACCATCCCGGACGGCGAGGCCATCACCGCGACCCCGCCCGCGAGCGCGAGATCGCACTCCCCGGCGTGCAGCGCCCGTACCGCCAGATGCAGTGCCACCAGCGACGACGAGCAGGCGGTGTCCACGGTCACCGCGGGGCCCTCGAAGCCGTAGGTGTAGGAGACGCGGCCGGAGGCGACGCTCGCGGCGCTGCCGTTGTGGAGGTAGCCCTCCAGCTCGGGCGGCAGGGTGTGCAGCCGGGAGGCGTAGTCGTTGTACATGACGCCTACGAAGACCCCGGTGGCGCTGCCGCGCAGGGCGGCGGGGTCGATCCCGGCCCGTTCGAACGTCTCCCAGGAGGTCTCCAGGAGCAGCCGCTGCTGGGGGTCCATGGCGAGGGCCTCGCGCGGGGAGATCCCGAAGAAGTCGGCGTCGAAGTCGGCGGCGTCGTGCAGGAATCCGCCGTGCTGGGTGTAGGTGCGGCCCGGGCGGTCCGGGTCGGCGTCGTAGAGGGCCTCGTGGTCCCAGCCCCGGTCGGTGGGCCAGGCGGTGATGGCGTCGCCGCCCTGGGCCACCAGGTCCCACAGGTCGTCGGGCGAGGCGACCCCGCCGGGCAGCCGGCAGCCCATGCCGACGATGACCACGGGATCGTCGGCGGCGGCGGGGGCCGTGCTCACCGGGGCCGGGGCGGGGGCCTCGTCGCCGGTGCCGAGGATCTCGTCCAGGAGGTGGCGGGCGAGTGCGTTCGGGGTGGGGTGGTCGAAGACCAGGGTGGGCGGGAGCCGCAGTCCGGTGGCGGTGGCGAGCCGGTTGCGGAGTTCGACGGAGGTCAGCGAGTCGAAGCCGAGGTCCTTGAAGGCCCGGTCGGCGGCGACGGCCGTACGGTCGCCCCGGCCGAGGACGGTCGACGCCTCGGCCCGTACCAGCGCGGTCACGGTCTCCTCGCGGGCGGCCGGTTCGAGGGCGCGGAGGCGGTCGGCGTAGGGGGTGGCGGAGATGTCGGGCGCGGTCGTGGCGCGGACGGCGGGGCGCCGGGTCCGTACGACGTCCCGCAGGACCGCCGGGAGCTGGGCGGGGTCGGCGCCGTGCAGGGGGGCGAGCGGGACGAGGACGGGGTCGGCGGTGGTGGTGGCCGCGTCGAAGAGGGCGAGGCCCTCGGGGGTGGTGAGCGGGCGGGTGCCGTGGCGGGCGTTGCGCAGATGGTCCGCCTGGCCCAGGTGCGCGGTGAGTTCGCCGCTCTGCTCCCACAGTCCCCAGGCGAGGGCGGTGGCGGGCAGGCCCTGGGCGCGGCGGTGGGCGGCCAGGGCGTCCAGGAAGGTGTTGGCGGCGGCGTAGTTGGCCTGGCCGGGGACGCCGAGGATCCCGGCCGCCGAGGAGAACAGCACGAACGCGGTGAGGTCGTGGCCCCGGGTGAGGTCGTGGAGGTGCCAGGCGGCGTCGGCCTTGGGGCGCAGGACGGTGTCCAGGCGTGCGGGGGTCTGGGCGGCGAAGGTCCCGTCGTCGAGGGTGCCGGCGGCGTGGACGACGGCGGTCAGCGGGTGGTCGGCCGGGATCGCGGCCAGCACGGCCGCGAGGGCGTCCCGGTCGGCGGCGTCGGCGGCGGCGACCGTGACGGCGGCCCCGAGGCCGGTCAGGGCGGCGACCGTCTCCCGCGCGCCCGGTGTCCCCGCGCCCCGCCGACCGGTCAGCACGAGGTGCCGGACGCCGTGCTCGGTGACGAGGTGACGGGCGATCAGCCCGCCCAGCAGCCCAAGGCCGCCGGTGATGAGAACGGTTCCGCCGGGTGCGGCGAACGGCCGGGCGGGTGCGGGGGTGGCCCGGGTGAGGCGGGGGACGTACGCGTGCGCCGGTCCGGAGCCCGTTCGGGGGGCGCGCAGGGCGAGTTGGTCCTCGCCCGCCGCCGCGGCCGGGGCGAGCAGCGCGCGGGTCTCCTCGGAGCCGTCCCCGTCGACCAGCAGCAGCCGCCCGGGGTGTTCGGACTGGGCCGCGCGCAACAGCCCCCAGACGGCGGCGGTCGCCGGATCGGGCGCCTCCCCGTCGACGGACACGGCCCGCCGGGTGAGCACGGCCAGCCGTACGCCGTCGAGGCCGGGGCGGGCCAGCCAGTCCTGGACGACGGCGAGGACCCGGCCGAGCACGTCCCGCGCGGCGGCCGGTGGGTCGTCACCGTCAGCGGTGTCTCCGTCGGTGGCGGTGTCCGTGTCGGCCGGGGCCGTGGGCGGCACCTCGTACCAGACCGTCCCCGGGACCGGGCGGCCCGCGGCGAGGGCCTCCTCGATCCCGGCGGGTCCGTCCGGGCCGAGGAAGGAGGGCGGCTCGGTCCGGTCGGGCAGCGGGACGGGCCGCCAGATGAGCGCCAGCGGCGGGAGTCCGGTCCCGGCGGCGAGCCGGTCGGCCGCGACGGGCCGGTACGACAGGGAGGCCACGGAGATCACGGGCGCGCCGGACGGGTCGTGGGCGTCGAGGGCGAGTCCGCCGTCGGCGGTGGGCGCGAGCCGGACGCGCAGGGCGCTCGCCCCCGAGGCGTGCAGCCGGATGCCGGTCCAGGCGAAGGGCAGCAGGGCGCTGCCGGGCCCGGCGGACGCGCCGGAGGTGAGCGCACAGGCGTGGAACCCGGCGTCGAGCAGGGCCGGGTGGAGTCCGTACCGGCCCGCCGCCGTGCCCTCCTCCTCGGTGAGGGTGATCTCGGCGAAGACCTCGGTGCCGCGCTGCCAGGCGGCGCGGACGCCCTGGAAGCGGGGGCCGTAGAGCACGCCGGAGTCGGCGAGCCGGTCGTAGAGGCCGTCGAGCGGGAGGGGGGTCGCGCCGGGCGGGGGCCAGGTGCCGGGCGGGGGTGCGGCCGGGGTGGTGGTGGCGCGGGTGAGACGGCCGGTGGCGTGGCGGGTCCAGTCGGTGCCGTCGTCGGCGTCCTGGGGGCGGGAGTGGACGGTGAAGGCGCGGTGGCCGTCGTCGCCGGGGGCGGTGACGGCGACCTGGAGGTGGACGGCGTCGGTGGCGGGCAGGACGAGGGGGGTCTCGATGACGAGTTCGTCCACGGTGTCCGCGCCGGTCTCGTCGGCGGCGCGCAGCGCCAGTTCGAGCAGGGCGGTGCCGGGGACGACGGTCCGGTCGAGGACGGTGTGGTCGGTGAGCCAGGGGTGGGTGCGGGTGGAGAGGCGGCCGGTGAGCAGGAGGGTGTCGCCGGTCGCGGGGCGCAGGGCCGCGCCGAGCAGGGGGTGGCCGCCGGGGCGCAGTCCGAGGCCGGTGGCGTCGGCGGGGGCGGTGGCCGGGGCCAGCCAGTAGGGGTGCCGCTGGAAGGGGTAGGTGGGCAGATCGGCGACGCGGGGGCCGTGGGGCGGCAGGACCGGCGTCCAGTCGACGGCCGCCCCGTGGACCTGGGCGTGTCCCAGGGAGGCGAGGAAGCGGGCGGGGCCGCCGTCGTCGCGGCGCAGCGACCCGGTGACGGTGACGGACGTCGCGCCCGCCGCCTCGGCGGTGTCCTGGACGGCGGTGGTCAGCACGGGGTGCGGGCTGGTCTCCACGAACAGATCGTGGCCGTCGGCGAGGAGCCGCCGGACCGCCGGTTCGAACAGCACGGTCCGGCGGAGGTTGGTGTACCAGTACCCGGCGTCCATGGTGGCGGTGTCGAGCCAGTCGCCGGTGACGGTGGAGAGCAGGGGGACACGGGCGGGGCGCGGGGCGACCGGGGCGAGGGCGTCGAGCAACCGGTCACGGATGCGTTCGACCTGGGGGCCGTGGGAGGCGTAGTCGACGGCGATCCGGCGGGCGCGGACCCCGTCCCGTTCGCAGCCGGAGACCAGGGCGTCCAGGGCGGCGGGCTCGCCCGCGACGACCACGGCGGACGGGCCGTTGACCGTGGCCACGCCGATCCGGTCGGCCCAGGGCGCGATCAGCTCCGTGGCCCGCTCCAGGGGCACCGCCAGCGACACCATCCCACCGCCGCCGGAGAGTTCGAGGATGGCCCGGCTGCGCAGCGCCACCACCCGGGCCGCGTCCTGAAGCGACAGGGCCCCGGCGATCTGCGCGGCGGCGATCTCGCCCTGGCTGTGCCCGACCACGGCGTCCGGCCGTACCCCGTACGACTCCCAGAGCCGGGCCAGGGACACCATCACCGCCCACAGCGCGGGCTGGACGACATCCACCCGGTCATGGCCGGGGGCGCCCTCGGTGCCGCGCAGGACATCGGTCAGCGACCAGTCGGTGAAGGGTTCCAGGGCGCGGGCGCAGTCGGCGACGGAGGCGGCGAACACCTCGGAGGTGTCGAGCAGTTCGCGGGCCATGCCGGGCCACTGCGAGCCCTGCCCGGGGAAGACGAACACGGTCCGGGGGTCGGGGCCGGCGCTCGCGCGGACGACGCCGGGCGCGGGCAGGCCGTCGGCGAGGGCGTCGAGGCCGGTGAGGAGGGTCTCCCGGTCGGCGCCGACGACCACCGCCCGCTCCTCCAGCGCGGCCCGCCCCCAGGCGAGTTCCCGGGCGACGGCCGGGAGCGGCGCGGGCGGCCCGGCGCGCAGCCGGGCGGCGAGGGCGGCGGCCTGGGCGGTGAGGGCGGCGGGGGTGCGTGCGGAGAGGATCAGGGGGAGCGCGGGGAGAGGGGCGGTCTCCTGGTCGGCGGTCGGGTCCTCGGGCGGCTCCACCGGGACCGGGGCGTCCTCGGGGGCCTGTTCCAGCAGGATGTGGGTGTTGGTGCCGCTCATGCCGAACGCGGACACCCCGGCCCGGCGGGGCCGTCCGGTCTCCGGCCAGGGCCGGTGCCCGGTCAGCAGGGAGACCGCGCCGGACGCCCAGTCGACATGCGGTGACGGCTCGTCCACGTGCAGGGTCCTGGGCAGTTCAGCGTGCCGGAGGGCCTGCACCATCTTGATGACCCCGGCGACCCCGGCGGCGGCCTGGGTATGGGCGAGGTTGGACTTCACCGAGCCCAGCCACAGTGGCTGTCCGTCCGTGCGCTCCTGGCCGTAGGTGGCGAGCAGCGCCTGTGCCTCGATGGGGTCGCCGAGCCGGGTGCCGGTGCCGTGCGCCTCGACGGCGTCGATCTCGGCGGGGGTGAGGTGCGCGTCGGCCAGGGCCTGGCGGATGACGCGCTGCTGGGCGCTGCCGTTGGGGGCGGTCAGACCGTGCGAGGCGCCGTCCTGGTTGGCGGCGGTGCCCCGGATCACGGCCAGCACCCGGTGGCCGTGGCGGCGGGCGTCCGAGAGCCGTTCGACGAGGAGCAGGCCGACGCCCTCGGACCAGCCGGTGCCGTCGGCCGCCCCGGCGAACGCCTTGCACCGCCCGTCGGGGGACAGCCCCCGCTGGCGGGAGAACTCCACGAAGGTCGACGGTGTCGTCATCACCGTCACCCCGCCCGCGAGGGCGAGATCGCACTCACCGGCGCGCAGCGAGCGCACGGCCAGATGGATCGCCACGGACGAGGCCGAGCAGGCGGTGTCGACGGTGAGGGCGGGGCCCTCGAAGCCGAAGGTGTAGGAGATCCGGCCGGAGGCGACGCTCGCCGCGTTGCCGGGGAGGATGTAGCCCTCCAGATCCTCGGGGACCTGTCCGGGCGGCGGGGCGTAGTCGTTGCCGTTGGTGCCGATGAAGACCCCGGTGCCGCTGCCGCGCAGGGTGTCGGGCCGGATCCCGGCGCGTTCGAAGGTCTCCCAGGCCGTCTCCAGCAGCAGCCGCTGCTGGGGGTCGACGGCCAGCGCCTCGCGCGGCGAGATCCCGAAGAAGTCGGCGTCGAACGCGCCGGGCGCGGCGAGGAAGGCGCCTCGGCGGGTGCTGGAGGTGCCGGGCGGGCCGGACCCCTCCCCGGTGCCGGGCGCGAACAGCGCGCCGAGGTCCCAGCCCCGGTCCTTTGGGAAGTCGCCGACCACCTCACCGCCCTCGGCGACCAGCCGCCACAGGTCCTCCGGCGAGTCGACGCCGCCCGGGAAGTGACAGCCCATGCCGACGACCGCGATGGGTTCCCGGTCGCTCCGCTCGGCCTCGCGGAGCTTGCCCCGGGTCGAGTGCAGCTCGGCGGTGACCCGTTCCAGGAGGTGCCGCATGCGGCTGTCGTTCATGAATCCACCCTTCGTGCGCGGTGCCGCTCAGAAAGTGCCGAGCCGGCGTCAGGAGGTGCCGGGTCGGGGTCGGGAGGTGTGCCGGGTCCGGCTTCGGGAGATGCCGGTCCGTGGTCGGGAGGTGCCGGGTCCGGCTTCAAGAGGTGTGCCGGGTCCGGGGTCGGGAGGTGTGCCGGGTCCGGTCCGGCGTCAGGCGATGCCGAGTTCCTTGCCGATGAAGTCCATGAGTTCGTCGTCCGTGGCGGCGGAGAGCGCGTCGGAGACGTCCCCCGGGTCCACCGCCGATTCCGCCTCCACCGCTGCCTCCGGCTCCGGCTTCGGCTCCGGGGCCAGCCGCTCGTACAGCAGGTCCGCCAGGGCGCGCGGGGTGGGGTGGTCGAAGACGACGGTGGTGGGCAGGTTGAGGCCGGTGTGCCGGTTGAGGCGGTTGCGGAGTTCGACGGTGGTGAGGGAGTCGAAGCCCTGGGCCTTGAAACCCCGGTGGATGTCGACCGAGTCGGCCGACCGGCCGCCCTGCACCTCGGCGACCTGGGTGCGGACGAACCGCAGCAGCAGACGCCGCCGCTCGTGCTCGTCGCGGGCCGCCGCCAGTTCGGTGGCGAGCCCGGCGCGCGGTTCCGGCTCCCCGGTGCCCGGCTCGGCGTCCGGGCCCTGGGCGGTCAGTTCTTCGAGCAGGGGGTGGGCGCGGAGCGCGGCGAGGGCCGGCCAGTCGGCGCGGCAGACGACGAGATGGGTCTCGTCCCGGTCGAGGGCCCGTCGCAGGGCGCGCAGGGCGCCCTCGGGGGCCATGGGCAGCAGCCCGCGCCGGGCGACCCGCCCGCTGTCCTGCCCGGCGATCCCGTCGCCCGCCCACAGGCCCCAGGAGATCGAGGTGGCCGGGAGCCCGGCGGCCCGCCGCCGCTGGGCGAGGGCATCGAGGTAGGCGTTGCCCGGCGCGTAGTTGGCCTGTCCCGGGGTGCCGAGGACGCCGGTCGCCGAGGAGAACAGCACGAACGCGCTCAGATCGAGGTCCCTGGTGAGGTCGTCCAGGTGCCGGGCGCCCACGGCCTTCACCCGCAGCACCCGGTCGAGGCGGGCCGGGGTGAGCGCGTCGAGCGGGGCGTCGTCCAGGACGGCGGCGGTGTGGAGGACGGCGGTGAGGGGGTGCTCGGGCGGTACGGCGGCGATGACCCGGGCGAGTGCCGCGCGGTCGGCGACATCGCAGGCGGCGAGGGTGACCCGGGCGCCGAGGGCGGTGAGTTCGTCGCGCAGCGCGGTGGCGCCGGGCGCGTCGGGGCCGCGTCTGCTGAGCAGCAGGAGGTGGTCGGCGCCCTGGCGGGCCAGTCGGAGGGCGGTGTGGCGGGCGAGGGCCCCGGTGCCGCCGGTGATCAGGATGGTGCCGGTCGGCTGCCACCGCCGCCCGGGGCGGCCGTCGTCGGGGGCGGGGACGAGTCTGCGGGCGAGCAGCCCCTGGGGCCGGACGGCGAGTTCGGCCTCCCGGTGACGGCCGGTCACGGCGGTCACCACCTGGGCGGCGGCGTGGGCGTCGGGCCGTGCGGGCAGGTCCACGATCCCGCCCCAGCCCGGGGTCTCGGTGGCGGCGACCACGGCGAGCCCCCAGACGGCCGCACCGCCCGGGTCGGGTACTGCCTCGTCGTCGGGGCCGGTGGTGACGGCTCCCCGGGTGAGTGTCCAGAGCGGTCCGCCCCCGCCGCCCGTGTCCCATGCCTGGGCGAGGGCCGTGGTGGCGGCGAGGCCGCGCGGCAGGGCGGGCAGCGCCGGGTCCGCCCCGGTGTCCAGGGCGAGCAGGGAGAGCGCCCCGGACACCGGGCGGTCCGGGAGCCGGTCGACGGCCTCGCCGAGCAGCCGGGTCAGCGTGGCCCGGTCGGCACCGTCCACCGGCACCGCGACCCGCTCCACCAGCGCCCCGGCCTCGCTCAGCGCCCGCTCCAGCAGCGCCCCCCAGCCGTCCTCCGCCCGCCCGGTCCCGAACAGCAGCCAGCGGCCCCGCAGTTCCCCGGCCGGTACGGCGACCGGCTGCCAGCGCACCCGGTGCCGCCAGCCGTGGCTCTCGTCGTCCCGCTCGGCCCGCCAGGCGGCCAGCGCGGGCAGGACGGCGTCCAGGGCCGCGCGCTGTCCGGTCCCGGTGAGTCCGAGCGCCCCGGCGAGGTCGGTGGTGTCGCCGCGCCGGACGAGGTCCCAGAAGCCGTCGTCGCCGGGGGCGGGCCGGGGCGCGGGCGCCTCGATCCAGTGGCGGCGCCGCTGGAAGGCGTACGTCGGCAGGGTGATCCGGCTCGGCCCGGGGTGGCCCAGGACCGCGCTCCAGTCGACCTCGGCGCCCCGGGCGTGGACCGTGCCGAGCGCGCCGAGCAGGGTCTCCGGCTCCGGTCGGTCCCGGCGCAGTACGGCGGCGAGGGCGGGCGGGGGTGTGCCGTCGCCGTCCGGGGCGGCGGGCAGGGCCTCCTGCGCCAGCGCGGTGAGGACGGCGTCCGGGCCCAGCTCCAGATAGGCGGTCACCCCGTCCGCCGCGAGCCCCCGTACGGCGTCCAGGAAGCGGACGGTGCCCCGCAGATGGGCGGCCCAGTGGCCGGGCGGGACGGGCCGGTCCCCGGTGTGGAGGGTGCCGTCGAGGGCGCTGAGCAGCGGGGTGTGCGGGGGCCGGGCGGCGAGCCCGTCGGCGAGCCGGCCGAACTCCTCCGTCACCGGGTCCATCAGCGGCGAGTGGAAGGCGTGACTGGTACGGAGCCTGCGGATACGGCGGCCCCGCGCGCGGAACCCTTCGGCGACGGCGAGCACCTCGGGCTCGGTCCCCGAGATCACCGTCGCCGAGGGCCCGTTGACGGCGGCGATCCCGACGCTCTCCGCCAGCCCGTCGAGCGCCTTCCGCACCTCGTCCTCGTCGGCCTCCAGGGCGACCATCGCGCCGCCCTCCGGCAGGGCCTGCATCAGCCGGCCCCGGGCGGTGACCAGTGCCGCCGCGTCGGCGAGATCGAGGGCGCCCGCGCAGTGCGCGGCGGCGAGTTCGCCGATCGAGTGCCCGGCCACCACATCGGGCCGCACCCCCCACGACTCCAGCAGCCGGAACAGGGCCACCTCCAGCGCGAACAGGGCGGGCTGGGTGGTGCGGGTGCGGTCGAGTTCCCGGGCGGCGGCGGGGGTGGACGCGAGGAGGGTCTCCCGGAGGGGGGCGGCGGAGGCGGGGCGGTGGGCGTCGAGCGCGGCGCAGATCTCGTCGAGCGCGGCGGCGAAGAGGGGGTGGGCTGCGTACAGCTCCCGGCCGGTGCCAGGGCGTTGGCTGCCCTGGCCGGTGAAGAGGAAGGCGAGTTTGCCGGGGGCGGTGGAGCGGCCCCGCACGAGCAGTGCCGTCTCCTCGCCGTCCCGGCCCGCCGGGAGGGCAGCGCCGCCGTCGGGCAGTGCGCTCACGGCCGCGCGCAGGGCGGAGGGGTCCCGGGCGACGACGACGGCCCGGTGCTCGAAACGGGGCCTGCGGGCGAGGGCGTGGGCCACGTCGGCGGGGGCGGGGGCGGGGGCGGGACCGGGGGGTTCGGCGAGGTCGGCGGCCAGGCGGGCGGCCTGGTCCTTGAGTGCCTCGGGGGTGCGGGCGGAGAGGACCCAGGGGAGGGGGACGGGGGGCGTGTCCGGAGAGGTGGGGGCGTCCGCCAAGGGCGCCTCTTCCAGGATCAGATGGGCGTTGGTGCCGCTGATGCCGAAGGCGGAGACGGCGGCGCGGCGCGGTCGGCCGTCCGGGGCCGCCCAGGGGGTGTTCCGGGTGAGCAGTTCGACCGTTCCGGCGCTCCAGTCGACATGCGGGGTGGGCCGGTCGATGTGCAGGGTCGCGGGGAGCGTCCCGTGGCGCAGGGCCTCCGTCATCTTGATGACCGAGGTGATCCCGGCGGCGGCCTGGGTGTGGCCGATGGCGGACTTGAGGGAGCCGAGGCGCAGCGGCCGGTCCGGGGAGCGGTCGTGGCCGTAGGTCCGCAGCAGGGCGCGTGCCTCGATGGGGTCGCCGAGGGTGGTGCCGGTGCCATGGGCCTCGACGGCGTCGATGTCGTGCGGGGTGAGGCGGGCGTCGGCGAGCGCCTGCCGGATCACCCGTTCCTGGGCGGGCCCGTTGGGGGCGGTGAGGCCGTTGCTGGCGCCGTCGGAGTTGACGGCGCTGCCCCGGATCAGGGCGAGCACCCGGCGTCCGGCGCGGCGGGCGTCGGAGAGCCGCTCCAGCAGGACCAGGCCGACGCCCTCGGACCAGGCGGTGCCGTCGGCTGCGGCGGCGAACGGCTTGCACCGGCCGTCCGGGGCCAGCCCGCGCTGCCGGCTGAACTCGGTGAACATCCCCGGCGTCGCCATCACCGCCGCCCCGCCCGCGACGGCGAGCCCGCACTCGCCGGAGCGCAGCGCCCGCACCGCGAGATGCAGCGCCACCAGCGAGGAGGAGCAGGCGGTGTCGACGGTCAGCGCGGGCCCCTCGAAGCCGTAGGTGTAGGCGATCCGGCCCGAGGCGACGCTGACGCCGGAGCCGGTGAGCCGGTATCCGGCGCCGGTCCCGGTGGCCTCGTGCAGCCGGGGGCCGTACTCCTGCTGGGAGGCGCCGACGAAGACCCCGGTGGCGGTGGCGCGCAGTGCGGCGGGGTCGATCCCGGCCCGCTCCAGCAGTTCCCAGGAGGTCTCCAGCAGCAGCCGCTGCTGCGGGTCCATGGCCTCGGCCTCGCGCGGGGTGAGCCCGAAGAAGTCGGCGTCGAACCGGTCGGCGTCGTGGAGGAAGCCGCCGCGCCGGACGGTGGAACGCCCCGGCCGGTCCGGGTCGGGGTCGTAGAGGTCCTCGTCCCAGCCCCGGTTGACGGGGAAGCCGCTGGTGGCGTCCGTGCCGTCGAGCAGGAGCCGCCACAGGTGCTCGGGGGTGTCGGCTCCGCCGGGCCAGCGTCCGGCGGTGGCGACGACGGCGATGGGGTCGTCGTCGGTGGCGGCGGACAGCGGGGCGGCCTGCGCGGTGTCGGGGCGGGCGCCGAGGTGGGCGGCGAGGGCGAGGGGGGTGGGGTGGTCGTAGACGAGGGTCGGCAGCGGTTCCGTGCCGGTGGCGCGCGCGAGCCGGTCCGCGAACTCCACCGCGCCCAGGGAGTCCAGCCCCAGCGCCTTGAAGGTGCGGGCCGGGTCGACATCGTGGGCGGACGCGAGCCCGAGCACCTCGGCGGCGGCGACCCGGACGAGGGCGAGCGGGTCGGCGAGGTGGGCCGGGGCCGGGGTGACGGTGGGCTGCGGCAGGGTCGGTGTCTCTGCGGGGGCCGTGGGCGTGCCCGCCGCGAAGTGGTACGGCTGCCGCTGGAAGGCGTACGTCGGCAGCGGTACCCGGGCGGCGGCCCCGCCGCTGTCGCCGTCCCCCGTCCAGTCGGTCGCCGTGCCCGTGACGTGGAGTTCGGCGAGGCCGGTGAGGAGGGAGAGCCGTTCGTCCTGGGCGGGGCGGAGCAGGGGGACGGCGGTGGTGGTGTTCCCGGCGGTGGAGGTGCGGGTGAGGGTGGTGAGGACGTTGCCGGGGCCCAGTTCCGCGTAGTGGGTGATGCCGTGCGCGGCCGAGTGGCGTACGGCGTCGTGGAAGCGGACGGGGCGGCGGAGGTGCTCGGCCCAGTAGTCGGGCGAGGTGAGTTCGGCGGGGGTGGCCGGGAGGCCGGTCAGATCGGAGAGGACGGCGAGGGCGGGCGGGCGGAAGGTGAGTGCGGTGGCGGTCCGGCGGAACGCGTCGACCGCGCTGTCCATGTGCGGGGAGTGGAAGGCGTGGCTGACCGTCAGCCGCCGTGTCCTGCGGCCGAGTTGGGCGAAGTGCGCGGCGACCTGTCCGGCCGCGTCCCTGTCCCCGGAGATCACGATCGCGCGCGGTCCGTTGACGGCGGCGAGGGCGAGCCTGCCGGGGTGGTCGGCGAGCAGGGGTGCGGCCTCGTCGGCGGTGGCCTCGACGGCGATCATCGCGCCGTCCGCGCGGGCCTCCTCCATCAGCCGGCCCCTGGCGGCGACGAGGGTGACCGCGTCGGGGAGGGCGAGGACCCCGGCGGCATGGGCGGCGGTGAGTCCGCCGATGGAGTGGCCTAGGACGGCGTCGGGGGCGGGCAGGTGCCGGGCGAGCAGCCGGAACAGGGCGGTGCCCAGCGCGAACAGGCCCGCCTGGGTGTAGCGGGTGCGGTCCAGGAGGGCGGCGTCCGGGGTGCCGGGGGCGGCGAACAGGACGTCCCGGAGCGGCCGGTCGAGATGGGGCGCGAACAGGTCGCACACCTCGTCGAGCGCCTCGGCGAAGGCGGGGGTCGTCGCGTAGAGCCCCTGTCCCGCTCCGGGCCGCTGGCTGCCCTGCCCGGGGAAGAGGAAGGCGAGGGCGGAGGGCGGGGTGGGGGCGGCGGGGGCGCGGCCCTGGACTGCGGACGGGGCGGGTCCGCCGGTGGCGAGGGCGTCCAGGGTGTGCAGCAGGTCCTCGCGGCCGGTGCCGAGGGCGACCGCGCGGTACGGGAAGTGGGTGCGGGTGGTGGCGAGGGCGTGGCCGACGGCGTCGGTGGCCAGTGCGGGCCGGGCCCGGACATGGGCGGCGAGCCGCCCGGCCTGGGCCCGCAGCGCGGCGGGGGTGGCGGCGGAGAGGGGCCAGGGGGTGAGGGGGGTGGCTTCGACGGGGGCGGCTTCGGTGAACGCGGCTTCAGTCGCTGCGGCTTCGATCGGCGCGGCTTCAGTCGTACCGGCTTCGATCGGCCCGGCTTCAGTCGGCCCAGCTTCAATCAGCCCGGCGTCAATCGGCGCGGCTTCGCTGAGGCCGGTACTCACCGCCGTGTGCGGGGGCGGTGGTTCCGCCAGCAGGACATGGCAGTTGGTGCCGCCCATCCCGAACGAGCTGACTCCCGCAATCAGTTGCCGCTCCGGGTGCGGCCAGGGCTCCCGGGCGACCGGTATCCGCAGGCCCAGTTCGGCGAGCGGGATCCGGGGGTGGGGAGTCTCGTGGCCGAGGGTCGGGGGCAGTTCGCGGTGGCGGAGGCCCAGGAGCGTCCTGAGCAGTCCGGCGATCCCGGCGGCGCCCTCCAGATGCCCGATGGTGGCCTTCACCGACCCGACCGGCAGCGGCTGACCGGCGGGCCTGCCGGTGCCGTACACCGCGCCGAGCGCCGCCGCCTCCACCGGATCGCCGACGGGGGTGCCGGTGCCGTGCAGTTCGACGTACTGCACGGCGTCCGGGCCGATCCCGGCGTCCTGGAGGGCGGCGCGTACCACGTCCTGCTGGGCCTCGGTGCTGGGCACGGTCAGGCCGTCGGTGGCGCCGTCGTTGTTGACGGCGCTGCCGAGGATCACGGCGTGCACCCGGTCGCCGTCGGCGAGCGCGGCGGCCAGGGGTTTGAGGAGGACGAGGCCGCCGCCCTCGCCGCGTACATAGCCGTCGGCGCGGGCGTCGAAGGGGTGGGAGCGGCCCTCGGGGGAGAGTCCGCCGAAGCGGGCGGCGGCCGTGGTGCTGTCCGGGGCGAGATTGAGATTGACCCCGCCGGCCAGGGCGAGCGCGCAGTCGCCGGCGCGGACGGCGCGGTGGGCCAGATGGAGGGAGACCAGGGCGGAGGACTGGGCGGAATCGACGGTGAGGCTGGGGCCGCGCAGGCCGAGGGTGTAGGAGATCCGGTTGGCGAGCAGGCCCCGGTTGAGTCCGGTGAGGGTGTGGCGGGTGAGGGGGGCGGCGCCGGGCCGGTGGCGCAGGGTGGCGTAGTCGGACGCCATGGCGCCGAGGTAGACGCCGACGGGGGTGCCCGCGAGGGTGGCGGGCACGATCCCGGCCTCTTCGAGGGTCTCCCAGGCGAGTTCGAGGACGAGCCGCTGCTGCGGGTCCATCTCGGCGGCCTCGCGCGGGGCGATCCCGAAGAAACCGGCGTCGAAGCGGTCGACGTCGGGCAGGAAGCCGCCGGGCAGGCCGTTGCCGGGGTCGCGGTCCGCCGGCGCCGGGCCGATCGCGCTCCCCCCGCCGCTCAGCAGGTCCCAGAAGGCGTCCGGGTCGGGTGCGCCCGGCAGCCGGCAGGCCATTCCGATCACGGCGACGGGAGTGGTGGTCATCCTTCTCACCGACCCCTTTCCAACTTGCTCGACATTCCGGCCGGGACAATTTCCCGCTGCATCCATCCCGTTGCCGCCGATGATTCACCGGGCACCGGAATTCGCCCGGCACTTCACCGGATCCGCGTCCCCATTCTCGCCGCACGGAATTCATCGGGCCCACCCCTAGCCTCCCCCTAGAACCCCGATCCACCGCCCCGGCCTGCCACTTCACCGCCCGACCCGGAACAGCCCCACCCCTGGAAGACCATTTCCCCGCCCCTACCCCTACCCCCGGCACTTAGGGGTTCCGGTGAGGAAATGACCCACCTTACCGTCGGTGACAAACAAGGACCGGACGCAGAGAGAGAAGCCACCCATGGACGCATTGACGGAAGCGGTTGTGCGGGGTGCCTCCGCCGAGGAACTCGAACGGGCGCCGGTCCCGGCGGATTTCACCGCCGCACACATCCGGCAGGAGGACACCGGGATCTTCGACGGCGTGGCGGACCCGGACGTACGGCGGTCGCTGCGGGTGGGCCGGGTGCCGATGCCGGCGCTCGCGCCGGACGAGGTGCTGGTGGCGGTGATGGCCAGCTCCATCAACTACAACACCGTCTGGTCGGCGACGTTCAAGCCGGTGTCGACGTTCGGCGCGCTCAAGCGGTTCGCGCGCGGCGGGGGGTATCCGGCCCGGCACGACCAGCCGTACCAGGTCGTGGGCTCGGACGCGGCCGGGGTGATCGTGCGGATCGGGGCGGGGGTGCGGCGCTGGAAGGTCGGTGACCATGTGGCGGTCAACGCGGCCGTGGTGGACGACCAGGACCCGGTGACCCACCACGACGGAATGCTGGGCGCCGACCAGAAGGCGTGGGGCTATGAGACCAACTTCGGTGGCCTGGCGCACTACACCGTCGTCCGGGCCAGTCAGCTGCTGGCCAAGCCGGGCCATCTGACCTGGGAGGAGACGGCGTGCGTCCCGCTGTGCGGGGGGACCGCGTACCGGATGCTGGTCAGCGACCGGGGGGCCCGGATCAAGCAGGGTGACATCGTGCTGATCTGGGGCGCGACGGGCGGGCTCGGGGCGTTCGCCGTGCAGTTGGTGAAGAACGGCGGGGGCATTCCGGTCGGGGTGGTCAACTCCGAGGAGAAGGCGAAGCTGCTGAGGCGGCTGGGCTGCGATGTGGTGATCAACCGTACGGAGATCGGGATCGGCGGCGAGGTCGCGGCCGGTGCGGACACGGTGGACCGGGCCAAGCGGCTGGGCCGGGCGATCCGGGCGGAGCTGGGCGAGGACCCGCATGTGGTCTTCGACCATGTGGGCCGGGCGACCTTCGGCATCTCGGTGATCGTGGCCCGACGCGGCGGCACGGTCGTCACCTGCGGGTCGAGCACGGGCTACGAGCACTCCTTCGACAACCGCTACTTCTGGATGAACCTCAAGCGGATCGTGGGCAGTCACGGCATGAATCTCAACGAGGCCGCGGAGATGATGCGCCTGGTCGGGCTGGGCGCGGTCGCGCCGGTGCTGTCGGAGGTGTATCCGCTGGCGGAGGTGGGCGAGGCGGCCCGGCTGGTCCAGACGAACCGGCACACCGGCAAGGTCGGCGTCCTCGCCCTGGCCCCCTCCCCCGGCCTCGGCGTCACCGACCCGGCCACGCGCGCCGCGCTGGGCGAGGAACGGCTCGGTCCCCTGCGGTCTGCCGTCCGGCAGCCGGCGGGGGTGGGCTGAGCGCCCGCGCTCCGGCAGCCGACGGCGGTGGGCCGAGCGCCCGCCATCCGGCAACCGGTGCCGGTGGGGCGTTGGCGCCCGGCAGCCGACGGCGGCGGGCTGAGCGGGCCCACGTCTCCCGGTGACCGGCCATCGCCGGATGAGGGCCTCGCAGCGGCGCTACGACGATCGGCCACCACCGGATGAGAGCTCCGCAGCGGCCCTACGGCGATCGGCCACCACTGGATGCGGGCCCCCAACGACCCCACGACGGTCGCCCACCGCCATATGCGGGCCCCGCCTCCGCCCTCGACACCCGGCCCCCCATCACCCGCCACCCGCCACCCGCCGCCCCAGCGAACGGACCCCACCACCTCCCCACGACAGCCGACCACCACCGCCAACCCCCGCGCCTCAGCCCCCCGGCGGCCAACCACCGCCAGCCAACCGGATCCCCACCCCAACCCTCCGGCACCCGGCCGCCAACACCCCACCGGCACCCCTCCCAGCCCCCCAGCATCCGGCACCCGCCCCCACCACTCCCCCTCGTCCGGGCGGACACCCACCACCCCCACTCCCCAGGTTCTGGACAGCGAGAAGAGGATCCACCACCCATGACCGCCCCCACCTCCCCCTCCACCCCCATCGCCCCCGCCTCCCCCCAGACCACCACCGCGCTGCCCACGCTCCCCGAGGTGCTGCGGCAGCGCGCCCTCACCCGTCCCGACGGCACCGCCTATGTCTTTCTGCGCAACGGGGAGACCCCCGAGCGGTCGCTGACCTACCGGCAACTCGACGAGAGCGCGCGGGCGCTGGCCGCAGGGCCGCACCTCGCCGGTCTCTCGGGGCTCACCGACCTCACCAAACTCACCGGCCTCACCGAACTCACCAACACCCGGCCCGGTGCGGAGCCCTCCGCCGTCCTTCTCTACCCCTCCGGCCTGGACTTCGTCGCCGCGCTGCTCGCCTGCATGTACGCGGGCGTGGCGGGCGCCCCCGTGCAGGTGCCCTCCCGGCTGCGGGGGGTGACCCGGCTGCGCCGGATCGCCGACGACGCCGGGACGGCCACCGTGCTGACCACGTCCGCCGTGAAGCGCGACCTGGAGGAACGATTCGGCGACACCCCGCAGCTCGCCGGGCTGACCCTCGTCCCGACCGATGTCCCGGCCGCCCCGCCACCCGAGGACTGGACCCCTCCCCCGGTGGCGGAGGACGGGATCGCCCTGCTCCAGTACACCTCCGGCTCCACCGGTGACCCGAAGGGCGTGCGGGTCACCCACGCCAACTTCCGGGCCAATGTGGCGGAGACGGATCTGCTGTGGCCGTGCCGGGCGGACAGCGCGGTCGTCAACTGGCTGCCGCTCTTCCACGACATGGGCATGCTGTTCGGGGTCGTGCTGCCGCTGTGGGCGGGGATCCCGGCGTATCTGATGAGCCCGGAGGCGTTCATCCGGCGGCCGGGGCGCTGGCTGGAGGCGATCTCCCGGTTCCGGGGCAGCCACACGGCGGCGCCGAGTTTCGCGTACGAGCTGTGTGTGCGGGACGCGGCCGGTGGGGTGGCGGACGGGCTGGATCTGTCGTCGCTGCGGGTGGCCGCGAACGGGGCGGAGCCGGTGCGCTGGAGCACGGTCCGCGCCTTCACCCAGGCGTTCGCGCCGGCCGGTTTCCGCCCCCGGGCGATGTGCCCCGGCTACGGCCTGGCGGAGAACACCCTCAAGGTCACCGGCAGCCCGGAGGACCGCGAGCCCACCCTGCTGCCGCTGGACGCCGAGGCCCTGCGCGCGGGCCACGCCCGGCCCCGCCCGGTGCAGGACGGTCCCGGCCCGGAGGTGGTGCACGCGGTCGGCTGCGGTACGACGGTGGGCGCGTCCGAGGTCCGGATCGCCGACCCCGACACCGGCGCCGGGCTGGCCGAGGACGCGGTGGGCGAGATCTGGGTGTCCGGTCCCTGTGTCGCGGACGGCTACCACGGGCGGGGGGAGGAGAGCGTGCGGACCTTCCGGGCCCGGCTGAGCGGCGAGGAGCACCGGGGCGCCTGGCTGCGCACCGGGGATCTGGGGTTCCTGCACGCCGGGGAGCTGTTCGTGACCGGCCGGCTGAAGGACGTCATCATCCGCAAGGGGCGCAACTTCTACCCCCAGGACATCGAGGCGTCGGCGGAGCGGGCCGATCCGGCGCTGCGGCCCAACTGCGCGGCGGCGTTCTCGGTGGACGACGGCACCGCCGAACTGCTGGTCCTGGTGGTGGAGGCCGACGGCCGCGCGCTGCGCGACGGGGGCCCGGACGGGCTGCGGGAGCGGGTGCGGGAGGCGGTGCGGGAGGGCCAGCGGCTGGTGCCGGACGCGGTCGTCCTGGTCCGGCGGGGCGCGCTGCCGAAGACATCGAGCGGGAAGGTGCAGCGCCGGGAGACCCGGCGGCGTTATCTGGCGGGCGAGTTGGGGGCGGTGGCGTCGGCCGGGATCGAGGTGGCCCGGTGACCGGCGCCGGGGGCGGGGCGGACGGGTCGCGCCGGACGCTGCGCGCCGCCCCGTCCGGCCCCGGCGCGCGCGTTCTGGGCGTGGGCGCCTACCGGCCTTCGCGGGTGGTGTCCAACGCCGAGGTCGCCGGGGCGATCGACTCCAGCGACGACTGGATCCGGCGCCGGTCGGGGATCGTCACCCGGCGGTTCGCCGCGCCGGACGAGACGGTGGTGGAGATGGCGGCGACGGCGTCGCTGAAGGCGCTGGCGCAGGCGGGGGTGGCGCCGGAGTCGGTGGACGCGGTGCTGCTGGCGTCGATGTCGGTGCTGGAGCAGTCGCCCCCGGCGGCGCCCCGGCTCGCGCACCGGATCGGCGCGGCCGGGGCGGGTGCCGTCGATGTCGGCGCGGCCTGCGCGGGCTTCGTCCACGCGCTGGCGACGGCCGATTCGCTGATCCGGTCCGGCAACGCCCGGTATGTGGTGGTGGCCGGTGCGGAGCGGATGTCGGACATCGTGGACCCGGGGGACCGGGGGACGGCGTTCCTGTTCGGGGACGGGGCCGGCGCGGTGGTGGTGGGCCCGTCCGGCGAACCCGGCATCGGGCCGGTGGTGTGGGGCTCGCAGGGCGACCGGCACTCGGCCATCGCCCACTCGGACCCCTGGCCGGTGCAGGGCACGGCCGCCGCCGGGACCGTACCGACCATGCGGATGGACGGTCCGGCGGTGTTCCGGTGGGCGGTGGCGACCGTGCCGAGGGCGGCGCGGGCCGCGCTCGCGGCGGCCGGGGTCACGGCGGACGACCTGGCGGCGTTCGTCCCGCACCAGGCCAATCTGCGGATCATCGACGCGGCGGTGACCCAGCTGGCCCTGCCGGACCGTGTCGCCGTGGCCCGGGACGTGGTCGATACGGCGAACACCTCGGCGGCGTCCATACCGCTGGCGCTGGAGGCGCTGATCGCCCGGGGCGCGGTGCCCCGCCGGGGTCTGGCGCTGCTGGTCGGTTTCGGCGCGGGTCTGTCGCACGCGGCGCAGGTGGTGCGGCTGCCGTGACCGGCCGCGCCGGGTCAGTCCAGCCAGGGCGCGGTGAACGCCTGGACGGCGGCGCCGTCGAGGTCGGCCAGCTTGACGGCGGCGAGGGCGCGGGCCGCGTCGGAGGTCTGCACCCGGAACGGCGGCCGGTCGGCGTCCAGCACGTCCACCACGACGGCCGCCGCCTCGTCCGCGCTCTGCGCCTGCTCGAAGAGTCCGGCGGTGGCCTCCAGATAGGACTTGAACGCCGCTTCGTAGGGTCCGGCCGACTCGACGAGCCCGGGGACGGACGGGGCGAGCCGGGTGACGAACTCGCTGGCCACGGGGCCGGGTTCCACGACGGTGACGGTCACGCCGGTGCGGGCGGCGACCGGGGCCAGCGACTCCAGGAACCCTTCGAGGGCGAACTTGGCTGCGCAGTACGCCTCGTTGAAGGGCTGTCCGATCAGTCCGCCCAGGCTCGACACCGCGATCAGCCGCCCCCCGCTCGCCCGCAGCTGCGGCAGCGCCGCCCGGGTCAGCTCCACCGCGCCGAGGAAGTTCGTCTCCAGTACGGCACGGAAGGCGTCGACGCCGATCTGCTCGACGGTGCCGAGGCGGCCGACCCCGGCGTTGCTGACGACGGCGTCGAGCCGCCCGTGGGTGTCGACGGTCTCGCGGATCGCGGCGGCGACGGACTCCGGCTCGGTCACGTCCAGCCGGGCGATCCGCAGCCGTCCGCCCACCCCGGCGGCGTCGGCGGCGGCGCGCAGCGCGTCACCCCGGGCCGGGTCGCGGAGGGTGGCGACGACCTGGTGCCCGGCGACGGCGGCCCGCACGGCGGTGGCGAGGCCGATCCCGGAGGAGCTGCCGGTGACGAGGACGGTACGGGGGTCGGTCATGGGTGTCTCTCCTGGTGCGGTGGGCGGGGGCGCGTAGACGGCACGCTGTCATCGCGGCGGGGCCGGGCCAACCCCTAGATTCCGGGCCCCTTCCCCTGCTTTCGACCGGTTCGCGCCCCCCGCTTGACAGGGCGGCGCGGCACCCGGTGAAGCCGACCGGGGCGGCGGGCGCCGGACGGTCCCGCAGCACCGCCCAATACGGAACAGAGAGTGTCAAGTGATCGTGATTACTTATCAGTTGGTGCTACTTTGCGGCCATGAGACCCGTCTTTGACATCATCGCGCTGCGCAGTCTCGTGGCGGTGGCGGACGAGGGCGGGTTCCGCCGGGCGGCCGAGTCCCTGACGCTGAGCCAGTCGGCGGTGAGCCAGCATGTGCGGCGGCTGGAGAAGACCCTGGGCCGCCCGGTGGTGGAACGCAGCGGACGCACCACCCGGTTCACCCCGGCGGGCAGACTGCTGCTCGACGAGGCCCGCTGGATACTCGGGGTGCATGACGAGGCCGCCCGGCGGCTGCTCGGCGCCGAGCCCACCACCGTCGTCATCGGCTCCGCGGAGCACGCCGCCGACCAGATCCTGCCCAGCGTCACCGAGGCCGTCCAGCGCACCCTGCCCCGCTGCCAGGTCCGCTTCCGCATCGACCGCTCGGCCCGGCTGGTGGAGGCCGTGGACCGCCGGTCGGTGGATGTGGCGGTGTATGTCACGGAGGCGGTCGCGGTGGGCGGTACGCCGGTCGGCGGGCTGCCCCTGAAGTGGTACGCGGCGCCCGGCTGGAACCCGCCGCCCGCACCGGCGCCGGTGCCGCTGGCCGCGATCGAGGAGCCCTGCGCGGTCCGCCGCCAGGCCCTGGAGGTGCTGTCGGCGCACGCCATCCCGGCCTCGGTGATCTGCGAGGCGGGCTATCTGACCGGCGTCCTGGAGGCCACCCGCGCCGGACTCGGGGTGGCCCTGCTGGCGGCCACCGCCCGGGGCTACGACGGCCTGGTGGAGTACGCGGGCCTGCCCCGCTCCCCCGCGATCCGGATGAGCGCGCACGCCCGGCCGGGCGCGGCCCCTGCGATGGTCAGCCATGTGGTGGAGACCGTCCGCGCGCTGCTGAGCGGCCTGGACACCCCGCTGCCCCTGCTGACGGCGGACGATCTCACGGACGCCCAGTGGGAGGCGGTCGAGCCCCTGCTCCCGGTCGGCGAACGCGGCCCCTACCCCGAGGGCCTGCGGGCCCAGTTCAACGGGGTGCTGTGGCGGTTCCGCACCGACAGCCCCTGGCGCACCATGCCGGTCCGCTACGGCGCCTGGCAGACCGTCCACCACCGCTTCCGCCAGTGGGCGGGAACGGGCACCTTCACCCGCCTCCTGGCGGCCCCGCCCCCGGGCGAACCGTCCGCACACCCCGGCTGGACAGCGGCCCTGCGCAAGGCGGTGGAGGAGGAGCGGGTGCTGCACACCGGGCCGGAGTGACGCCGGGCACTGCTTCAACGGGCCTGAGGACAAGGCTTCTGGGGGCGCCGGGGGTACCCGTACCCCTCCGGCGAGGACCACCTGCGCGACCGGCCGCACACGCCCACAATCCCCCGACCCACCCCCTGCCCACCCGGTCTGAAAGGGTGTCCACATGACCAGCACCACACCCGACGGCCGCCCCGTCCCTCCCCCGCACGCCGACGAGCACACCATGCTGGACGCATGGCTCGACTTCCATCGAGCGACCCTGGCCCTCAAGTGCGCCGGACTGACGGACGACCAGCTCCGCCTCGCCCCGGCCGCCCCCTCACCCCTGACCCTGCTGGGCCTGGTCCAGCACATGGCCGAGGTCGAACGGAACTGGCTGCGCCGCATCTTCGGCGGCGAGCGCCTGCCCCCGGTGTTCGGGCCGGACAACACCGACGGCTACGCCCTCGACCCCGGCCGCGGACTGGACGCCGCCACCCACGCCTGGCGGGCGGAGATCGCCCGTGGCCGCGAACTGACCGCCGACGCCTCGCTGGACGACTCCGGGCACCTCTCCCCGGAGGAGGCCCGGCATCTCGGCGGTGACCGGGGCGTCTCCCTGCGCTGGATCCTGATCCACCTCATCGAGGAGTACGCCCGCCACAACGGCCACGCGGACCTCCTCCGCGAACAGATCGACGGCGTCACGGGGGCATGACGGGGGCGTGAGGAACGGCGGTACACGGCGGTACCGGCCGAGCACTGCTCACGACCACCCGCGAATGCTTGGCTGACCCCCATGCCCCCCATGACCCCCCTGCCGTCCACGCCGTCCACGCCGTCCGTGCCTCCCTCCCCCTCCCTCGGTGTCGCCCGCCCCGACCAGGCCGCCTACATGCTGCGCGCCGCGGAGCGTGACGCCGGGCGGGCCTACAAGGCGCGGTTGCTCGATCTGCTGGACGTCCGTGCCGGTCACACCGTGCTCGACCTCGGGTGCGGTCCCGGGACCGATCTCCCGGCGCTGGCCGAGCGGGCCGGCGCCGAGGGCACGGTCATCGCCGTCGACCGGGATCCGGACATGCTGGCTCGGGCGCGGGAACGGACGGCGGGCCTGGCGGGGGTGGAGCTGCGGGCGGGCGACGCGCATGATCTGCCGGTCGGGGCCGGTTCGGTGGACCGGGCCAGGACCGACCGGATGCTGATGCATGTCGCCGACCCCGCCCAGGTCCTCGCCGAACTGCATCGGGTGGCCCGGCCGGGCGCGCGGATCGGGCTGGCCGAACCCGACTGGGACACGCTGATCGTGGACTCCGACGACCTGGAGACGAGCCGCGCGTTCACCGGTTACACCACCGCGGTGGCGGTCCGGAACGCGACCGTCGGGCGGTCGCTGCCCCGGCTGGCCGCGCGGGCGGGGTTCCGGGTGGAGACCGTGTTCACCGAGACCCCGCACTTCGAGGATGCCGAGGAGGCCGACTACGCGCTGGGCCTCGGCCGGAACATGGAACGGGCCATCGCGGAGGGCCGGGTGACGCAGGAGCGGGGGCGCCGCTGGTTCGCCGGGCTGTCGGAAGGGCCGTTCTTCGCGTCGTTCACGCTGGTGGCGGTGGTGTGTGTGCGATGAGGCACTCACATGGAGCGGGACCCGCACCGGGCGGTGACGACCCGGCACCCACCTCTGGTGGACGCCACCCGCGCTCACCGCCCGTGCCCTGGCGGCCGGTTCGCCCCGAACCGTGATCGGGCTGGTGGGCCCGCCGGGCGCCGGGAAGAGCACCCTGGCCGAGGCGCTGGTGACCGCACTCGGCCCCGCCACCGCCGCCCTCGTCCCGATGGACGGCTTCCAGCTGAGCGACGCCGTCCTGGAGTCGCTCGGCCGCCGGGACCGCAAGGGCGCCCCGGACACCTTCGACGCCGCCGGGTCTGTGGCGCTGTCGCGGCGGCTGCGCGCGGGCGGACCCGATGCGGTGTACGCGCCCGTCTTCCGCCGGGATCGGGAGGAGCCGATCGGCGCCGCCGTCGCCGTACCGCCGTCCATCCCCCTCGTGATCACCGGGGGCAACTACCTCCTCCTGGACACTCACCCCTGGCGGGAGGTGCGGGCCCTGCTGGACGCCGCCTGGTGTCTCCAACTCGACGACGGTGTGCGCCGGTGAGAAGCCGAGCGGCGTTCACGCGCGGGCTACGGCAGGGACAGATCGATCGCCCGGTCGATCGCGGCCGGGTTCAGCACCCGGAGGATGCCCTCCAGCAGGTAGTAGTCGGCGTAGGGCAGGGAGATCTCGATGCCGTCCTCGGCGCGGCGGTTGCGGGTGCAGCGGGCGACCACCGCGTCCGCGCGGGCCGACGCGCGCGTCAGACAGGTCCGGGAGAGCGCGGTGAGGATCCGGATCGCGGTCTGCCGGTAGGAGTCCCGGCCGGTCGCGGCGGCCAGGTCGAGCAGCCCGCACGCCATGACGGCCCCGGCGGAGGCGTCCTTGATGTCGTGGGGCTGCTGGGGCGAGCGGTAGTCCCACACCGGGACGTGGTCGTCGGTCAGCGCGCCGATCGCGTAGTCGGCGAGGCGGCGGGCGGTGGTGAGGAACTGCGGGTCGCCGGTGCGGCGGTAGGTGGTGGTGAACCCGTACAGGCCCCATGCCTGGCCGCGTGACCAGCAGGAGGTGGGGCTGTAGCCCTGGACGGTGTCGGGGCCGATGGGGGTGCCGGTGGCCGGGTCGAAGTCGTGGACGTGCGGGGTGGAGCCGTCGGCGCGCAGGAAGTACCGCTGGGTCGTCCGCGCGTGTTCGACGGCGATGTCGAGGTACTTCCGGTCGCCGCTCTGTTCGGTGGCGAAGGCGAGCAGGTCAAGGTTCATCATGGTGTCGACGATGACCCGGCCCGCGTTGTTGGGGTCGTCGAGGCCGCCCCAGGCGCGCAGGAACCTGCCGCGCGGGTTGTAGCGGCGGATGAGGGTGTCGGCGGCGCGCAGGGCGCCGGTGCGCCAGGTGTCGTCGCCGGTCAGCCGCCAGGCGGTGACCCAGGAGGGGTAGAAGAGGAAGCCCAGGTCATGGGTGGTGGTGTCGCTCTGGCGCGGGGCGAGCCCGCGCGCCGAGTCGAGGGCGAGGGTCCGGAAGGTGTCGTCGCCGCTGTGGAGGTGTGCCATCCAGAGGGTGCCGGGCCAGAAGCCGCCCACCCAGTCGCCGTTCTGGGAGTACGTCCACTTCTCGAATCTGGTCCCGACCGGGAAGCCGCTCACTCCCGGTGCGACGGCCCGCAGCTTCTCCACCGCGTAGTCGGCGGCGGAGCGCAGGACCGCGAGTTGGGCGGTCCCGGCCCGCTGCGGGGCCGGGACCTGATCACCGGCCCCCGCGGCGACGGCGGGGGCCGGAAGGGCGGTGGCCGCGGTGGCGGCGGCCGTGACCGAGAGAACCGTGCGTCGGGGGATGCTCATGGGTGTCCTCCCACAGGGCGGTACCACGGAGACGTCGGGCGATTTTGGCATGCCCATCACCGTGCCGTACACCCATGTGCGTGATGTTCAAGGACATGAACATCGTGAACATCACGAGGAGCGTCATGAGGCGTCCCGGACGAGGCTCAGAGCAACGCCAGTCCCGGGTTGTGGAGCACCGCGCCGATGTCGGCGAGCAGTTGGGAGCCCTGCTGTCCGTCGATCAGCCGGTGGTCGAAGGACAGCGCCAGCTGGGTCACCCAGCGCGGCTCGATCCGCTCCGCGCCGGACGCGTCGGTCACCACCCACGGGGTCCGGCGGATGGCGCCCATGGCGAGGATCGCCGCCTCCCCCGGGTTGATGATCGGGGTCCCGGTGTCGACCCCGAACACCCCCACATTGGTGATGGTGATCGTCCCGTCCGTCATCGACTGAGGTGTGGCCTTGCCCGACCGGGCCATGGCCGTCAACTCGGCCAGCCCCTCGGCCAGTCCGCGCAGGGACAGCTGGTCGGCCCGCTTGATGTTGGGGACGATCAGCCCCCGGTCCGTCGCCGCCGCGATCCCCAGGTTCACATAGTGCTTGAGGACGATCTCCTGCGCCGCCTCGTCCCAGCTGGCGTTGGCGTCCGGCGTGGTGCGCAGCGCCAGCACCAGGGCCCGTGCCACGAACAGCAGCGGGGTGACTCTCAGCTCACGGAACTCACGCCGGGCGGCGACCGTATCCCGCAACTCCATGGTCGCCGTCATGTCCACGGTCATGAACTCGGTGACATGCGGCGCGGTGAACGCCGAGGCGACCATCGCCGCCGCGGTGTGCTTGCGCACCCCCCGGATGGGGATACGCGTCTCGGTGCCGGGGACGGCGGTCACGGGCCGGGGCGGCGCGGGCACCGCCGGGGACCCCGCGTCCGCCGCGCGGCGGACGTCGTCGCGGGTGACGGTGCCACCGGGCCCGGTCGGGGTGATCGTGGTGATGTCCACGCCCAGGTCCTTGGCGAGCTTGCGGACCGGGGGTTTGGCGGCGGTGCGCTCGGTGGGTACGGCGGGCGCGACGGGCGCGGGAGCGGCGGGCGCCGCGGCCGGGACGGGGGCCGGGGGCGTCGTCGTCGTACCGCGTCGGCGGCGCCGTCGGCCACCCCCCTCCTGCGGACCGTAGCCGACCAGCATGGGCTCGCCGTCGCTGTCCGCGCCGCCACCGCCGCTGGACGGTGGGGCGGCGGGGGCCTCGGTGGCGATGGTGATCAGCGGCCGGCCGACCGGGAGGGTCTCGCCCTCGGCGGCGTGCAGGGTGGCGACCACCCCCGCGTAGGGGGAGGGCAGTTCCACGGCCGCCTTGGCGGTCTCGACCTCGACGAGGGTCTGATTGACCTCGACGGTGTCACCCACCTTCACGGACCACTGGAGGATGTCGGCCTCGGTGAGTCCCTCGCCGACATCGGGAAGCAGGAAGACTTGTTCGGACACGGTGACCGTCTCCTCTCTAGTAACTCAGGCTGTGGTCAAGGGCGTCGAGGATCCGGTCGACCCCCGGCAGCCAGTCGGACTCCAGCCGACTGGGCGGGTACGGGGTGTCGTAGCCGGTGATCCGCAGGACCGGTGCCTCCAGGTAGTGGAACTCCTCCTGCTGGATCCGGGCGGCCAGTTCGGCGCCGAACCCGTGCGACAGGGACGCCTCATGGGTGACCAGCGCCCGCCCGGTGCGGTGCACCGACTCCCGTACGGTCGCCATGTCCAGCGGCGACAGACTGCGCAGATCGACCACCTCCAGGCTGCGGCCCTCCTCGGCGGCGGCGTCGGCGGCTTCGAGGGCCGTCGCGACCGTCGGGCCGTAGGCGATCAGGGTGGCGTCGGTGCCGGGGCGCACGATCTGCGCGCGCTCGAAGGGCGGCGGGGCCTCGTCGGTGACCTCGCCCTTGTGCCAGTAGTGGCGTTTGGGTTCGAGGAAGACGACCGGGTCGTCATCGGCGATGGACTGGCGGAGCAGGTCGTAGGCGTTCTGCGGGGTGGAACAGGTGACGACCTTCAGGCCCGCGGTGTGGGCGAAGTAGGTCTCGGGGGACTCGGAGTGGTGCTCGATGGAGCCGATGCCGCCGCCGTAGGGGATGCGGATGGTGACCGGCAGGGTGATCAGTCCGCCGGAGCGGTGCCGGAGCTTGGCGAGCTGGCTGATGATCTGGTTGACGGCCGGATAGACGAACCCGTCGAACTGGATCTCGCACACCGGGCGGTAGCCGCGCATCGCCAGCCCGATCGCGGTGCCGACGATGCCCGCCTCACCGAGCGGGGAGTCCACGACCCGGTCCTCGCCGAACTCCTTCTGGAGCCCGTCGGTCACCCGGAACACCCCGCCGAGGCGGCCGATGTCCTCGCCGATCAGCAGGACCTTGGGGTCGCTCTCCAGCGCGCCGCGCAGCCCGTTGTTGAGGGCCTTGACCATGGAGATCTTCATCGGGTGGCTCCGTTCTCCCGGCCGGTGCTCTCCTGGCCGGTGTTCTCCTGGCCCGCCGCGACGAAGTCGAGGTGCTCGGCGAGCTGGCGGCCGAGTTCGTCGGTCATGGTGGTGTGGGTGTGGGCGAAGGGCGAGGACTGCTCGGGGGCGGGCAGCTCACGGCAGCCGGCGCGCATGTGCTCGGCCATCGCCTGCTCCTGGTGCTCGATGTCGGCGAAGAACGCGTCGTCGGCCAGGCCCTCCGCGGTCAGATGCCGGCGCAGCCGGTCCAGCGGGTCCTTGGCGGCCCACTCCTCGTCCTCGGTGGACGGCCGGTAGCGGGTGGCGTCGTCGGCGGTGGTGTGGGCGTTGACCCGGTAGGTGACCGCCTCGATGAGGGTGGGTCCGCCGCCGGACCGGGCGCGGTCGAGGGCCTCGGTGGTCGCGGCGAGGGTGGCCAGGACGTCATTGCCGTCCACCGTGACGCCGGGGAAGCCGAAGCCGGAGGCGCGCTGGGCGACCGGGACCCGGCTCTGCACACGGAAGGGGGCGGAGATGGCCCACTGGTTGTTCTGGCAGAAGAACACCACCGGCAGGTTCTGCGCGGCGGCCCACAGGAACGCCTCGTTGGTCTCGCCCTCGCTGAGCGCCCCGTCCCCGAGGAAGACCAGCACGGCACTGTCCCGGCTGTCGTCGCCGGTGCCGACGGCCCCGTCCCGCACCAGGCCCATGGCATAGCCGACGGCGTGCAGGGTCTGGGCGCCGATGACCAGGGTGTAGAGGTGGAAGCGGCGTTCGAAGGGGTTCCAGCCGCCGAGTGTCGAGCCCCGGAAGAGCCCGAGCAGGGCGACGGGGTCCAGCCCCCGGCAGCGGGCCACCCCGTGCTCCCGGTAGGTCGGGAAGATCATGTCCTGGTCCCGGAAGGCGTGCGCGGCCCCGACCTGGGCCGCCTCCTGACCGCGCAGCGACGGCCACATGGCCAGCTCCCCCTGGCGCTGGAGCGCGATGGCCTCGGCGTCCAGCCGACGGGCCAGTGCCATGTCCCGGTAGAGGGCGAGGAGATCGGCCCCGGCGGGCACGGCGAGCCGGTCGTCGGGCTCCAGCACCCCCTCGGGCGACAGAAACTGAATCGGTCCGTCCGCCGGACGTACGGCTGCGGCGGACTTGGCTGTCTTTCGTGGCATCGCGGCTCTCGTTTCGGATACGGGGTCGGGGCGGGGGGTGGTGGGGGGGTAAATCGGCGTGGGCGTTGTGCCGGTTGCCGGGAGGCCGCTGCGGGGGCGTGGGCGTGGGGCAACGGCACCTGTCAGCACCTGCCGGCACTCATCGACGCTCGGTCGGCGCCGGTCGACCGGGCACCGGCAGGACAGGGCCGGGGTGATCGACCGGCGCCGGGTCAAGGGGGTTGGGGGGCGCGCTGTTCCGGCGGCCTGGCGCTGACCTGCCGTGCGGGGCGATGACGGCGGCGTCGGCACGAACGCCCGTGGCACAGGCACCGACATCTACACCGACACAGGTGCTGGCACCGGCACCGGCACCGGCACCGGGACTAGTGGGGCCACCGCGCCCGCCCCCCAAGGTCACACCAGGGCGCCCCCGGGCGGCTCACCCCGCGGACGCGGCCAGCTCCCTGCTGATCACCAGCCGCTGGATCTGATTCGTGCCCTCGAAGATCTGGGTGATCTTCGCTTCCCGCATCAGCCGTTCGACCGGGTGGTCCAGCACATAACCCGCGCCGCCGAGCACCTGGACCGCGTCGGTGGTGACGGCCATCGCCGTGTCCGTGGCGGTCAGCTTGGCGATGCTGGCCTGCCGGGTGAACGGCAGGCCCGCGTCCTTGCGGCGGGCGGCGACCAGATAGGTGGCGCGCGCGGCCTCGACGCGGGCGGCCATGTCGGCGAGGAGGAAGCCGATGCCCTGGTGGTGGATGATGGCCCGCCCGAAGGTCTGCCGCTCCCGGGCGTACTCGACGGCGTAACTCAGCGCGGCCTGGGCGATGCCGACGGCGACCGCGGCGATACCGAGCCGCCCCGCGTCGAGCGCGGACAGGGCGATGGCCAGCCCCTGGCCGGGCTCGCCCACCAGCCGGTCGGCGGGGATCAGCGCGTCCTCAAGGCGCAGTTCGGCGGTGGTGGAGCTGCGCAGGCCCATCTTGCGCTCCGGGGGCGCGGCGATCAGCCCGGCGGTGCCGGCGTCCACATGGAAGCAGGAGATCCCGTTGCGGGTGTCCGGGGAGGTGCGCAGGAAGACGGTGTAGAAGTCGGCCTCGCCGCCATGGGTGACCCAGGCCTTGGTGCCGCGGGCGGTCCAGCCGTCCGGTCCCTCGGTGGCGGAGGCGCGCAGGGCGCCCGGGTCGGAACCGGCGTGGGCCTCGGAGAGGGAGTAGGCGCCCAGGGCCCGGCCGCTGAGCAGGTGCGGCAGCAGCGCGGCCCGCTGGTCGTCGGTGCCGTAGGCGGTCACGGGGTGACAGGACAGGGTGTGGACGCTCATCCCGACGCCGACGGCCGCCCAGCGCGCGGCGATCTCTTCCAGCACCTGGAGGTAGACGGTGTACGGCTGGCCCCCGCCGCCGGTCTCCTCGGGGAACGGCAGGGTGAGCAGGCCGACCTCGCCGAGCAGGGTGAACACCTCGCGCGGGAAGACGCTCTTCTCCTCGAACTCCGCGACGCGCGGGGCGAGTTCCTTCTCGGCGACATCACCGACCAGCTCCAGCAGGTCGTACGCCTCTCTGGACGGCAGTTCGCGTTCTACTTTCACGGCGCGGCCCTCTCCTGTCGCGCGGCCGGTCCCACCCGCGCACTCGTCCCGGTGTCCTTGTGGAGGACCACAGTCGGCATCCGCCCCGGAGGGCCGCAATTAACCTGCACAGAAATTGACACGCACGCAAAGGTTCCGACGTAGAGTCCGGGCAGTGCGCAAGAAATCCGCGTTCCGCGACTCTCCCGAGGTGGCCCCATGCCCAGCACCGAGCATGTCGACAGCGTCGACAGCATGATCATCGACCTGCTGGTGCAGGACGGACGGCGGACGGTCACGGAGATCGCCGACCATGTCAGCCTCTCGCCGTCCGCCGTGAAGCGGCGCATCGACCGGCTGGAGCGGGTCGGGGTCATCGCCGGGTACACGGTGATCCTCGACCACAACAAGCTGGGGTCCGGTTTCGAGGCGTTCGTGGAGCTGAGGTTCGCGGGCGATGTCAAGGTCGAGCTGATCACCATGGCCGCGACCAGCGTCCCGGAGGTGCTGGAGGTGTTCACGGTGGCGGGTGACCCCGACGCGCTGGTGCGGGTGCGGGTGTCGGGGGTGCAGCATCTGCGCGATGTCATCGACCGGCTGCGCCGCTCGGGGCCGGTGATCGGCACGAAGACACTGATGGTGCTGGGGGCGTGGCGCAGGGACGGCTGATCCGGGAGGGGACGGCTGATCCCGGAGGGGCCACCGGCTGATCCGGGAGGGCCCACCGGAAGACGCCGCCGCACACACCGCCCCCACTCCCCGATTTTGCCCATCAGGCACATTCCATTGCCTCCCGGGTTGACTTCTCCGGTCCGCTCGGCGCACGCTGAGGAAGCTCCGCACGCGTGGAGCCACCGAGCCGCCGGGCTCCCGGGGCCCAGGGCCGCTCCCGTGTCGGGAGCCGCGCGCCACCGGGGCATCAGCCCGCATCAAGGACAGGGAGGCATGAGCGCATGTCCGTGTCGACGCACAGCTCCGACGCCGAGGACCTGGAAGACATCGGCGAGCTGGACATACCGCAGCTGGCGGACGTGAAGGACACGGTGGAGGCCGAACGGCAGCACCGCAAGGCGCAGCTCGCCATCGCCTTCCGGATCTTCGCCCGCTACGGCTTCGACGAGGGCATCGCGGGCCACATCACCGCCCGCGACCCGGAGTTCCCCGACCGCTTCTGGGTCAACCCGTACGCCGTCCACTTCTCCCGGATCAAGGTGAGCGATCTGCTGCTCATCGACGAGGAGGGGCGGGTCATCGAGGGCGGCAAGCGGACCAACAAGGCGGCCTTCTGGATCCACTCCTCGATCCACCGGGCACGCCCCGATGTGACCGCCGTCTGCCACGCCCACACCATCCACGGCCGGGCCTTCGCCTCGCTGAACAAGCTCCTCGACCCGATCGTCCAGGAGTCCTGCGCCTTCGCGGGCGACCATGTGCTCTTCGACGAGTACAAGGGTCTGGTACTGGAGAAGGCCGAGGGCGAGCGGATCGCCGAGCGGCTCGGGGACGCCCGCGCGGCGATCCTGCGCCACCACGGGCTGCTGACCGTGGGCCGGTCCGTGGAGGAGGCCGCCTGGTGGTTCATCACCATGGAGCGGGCCGCCCAGATGCAGCTGCTGGCCGACGCGGCGGGCACTCCCCGGATCATGAGCGACGAGGAAGTGCGGCTGGCGCACCGCCAGTTCAGCAACGCCAACATGGCCCGGCACAACTTCAATCTCCTGGCCGAGCTGGTGGTGGACGAGGAGCCGGACGTCCTGAAGTGACGCCGCCGCGCTGACCGTCCGACCCACCCGCCCCGCCTCTCCCGGGCTGTGACGCACCCGCCCTCATCCCGGGAGCCCCATCTCACCCCCCGCGCTCCCCACCTCCACCCTCGCCCTCGCCCCAGACGGAGACCGCCATGTCCATCCAGCGTGTGAACCCCGCCTCCCTCGCGCCCCCGATCCAGGGCCTCTACAGCCATGTGGCGACCGGCCGGGGCCGCTTCGTCGCCATCGCCGGGCAGGTCGCCCTCGACGCGGACGGGAAGCTGGTCGGCCCCGGTGACCACGAGGCCCAGGCCGAGCAGGTGTTCCGCAACTTCCGGGCCGCCCTGGAGGCCGCGGGCGCCACGCCGGACCATCTGATCAAGAACACCATCCATGTGGTGGGCCACAAGCCCGAGCTGATCGCCCCCATCTTCGCCGCGGGGGCGCGGGCCTTCGACGGAGCCTGGCCGGCGTCGGCGAGCACCTTCGTGGGCGTGGAGACGCTCGGCCTGCCGGAGTGGCTGATCGAGGTCGACGGCTTCGCCGTGGTCCCGGACTGACTCCGAGGGACCTTCCCCGTCGTCCCGGACCGACCCCGAGGGACCTTCCTCGTGGCCCCGGACTGACCCCGAGCCACCTTCCCCTCCCCTCTTCCCTCCCCCCATCCACCCTCCCCGCATCCTCGACAAAGGGGTCCTTGATGCCGCTTCTCCCCGGAGTGCAACGCCTCATCGACATGGCCTCGGACGGTCCCTCGCTCGCGGAGGTGCCGATCGAGCAGGCGCGGTCCCGACTCGATGCCATGGCGACCGCCTTCGGACCGGGCGATCCGGTCGGCTCCACCGCCGACGTCGACATCCCGACACCGGCGGGCAGTGTCCGCGCCCGGGTCTACCACCCCCTGGAGACCCCGGAACTGCCACCCGCGCTCTACTTCCACGGCGGCGGCTGGTCGGTCGGCGGACTCAGCACCGGCGACGCCTTCTGCCGTAAGCTCACCGCCCGCACCCGCGGTGTGGTGGTCAACGTCGACTATCGGCTCGCACCCGAGCACCCCTTTCCCGCCGCCGTCGAGGACGCCCTCGCCGCCGCGACCTGGCTGGACGGCGACCCCGCCCTCAACCCCGAAGGCGCGGGCATCCTGGTCGTGGGTGACAGTGCGGGCGGCAATCTCGCCGCGGTCGTCGCCCAGGCGTCCCGCACCACCGGCGACTTCGACGTACGGGCCCAGCTGCTGCTGTGCGCCGCGGTGAACCTCACCCACCGCGAGGGTTCGTACCAGGATTTCAGCAAGGGATATTTCGTTAGCATCAGCGAATTCGAGCATTGGATCAGCCTGTACGCGCCGGGCCGGGATCTGTCGGATCCGCGGCTGTCGCCGGGTGCCGCCATCGATCTGGCGGGTATCCCCCCGGCGCTGGTCGTCACCGCCGAGTACGACCCGCTCCGGGACGCCGGGGAGGCGTACGGGCGGGCGCTGCGCGAGGCGGGGGTGGACGCGTCCGTGCTGCGGTTCGAGGGGCAGGTCCATGACTTCCCGGTGCTCGGCGATCTGATCCCCGAGGGGGACGCGGCGGTCGACACACTGGCCGAACGCTGGCGGGCGCTGATCCTCACCTCACCGTGAGCCCCGACCGCACCCACCGACCGCACCCACCGATCGCACACTTGACCCACCCGGCACGAGGCGGCCGTCGCGAGTTTCCCGCGACGGCCGCCTCGTCGTTTGCCGAGCCGATCACCAGACGGGACCCGTTGCCCCATGCCCCTGTCCGTGGACACCCGCCTCGTCCGTGCCGTGGCGAATCCGATCCGGTTGCGGATCGTCACCCTGCTGGCCGCCGAACCGCTCGACGCCGCCCGGCTGATGGCGGAGACGGGCGCCTCGCCGACCAATCTGTCGAACCATCTGAAGCTGCTGCGCGAGGCGGGCCTGGTCGAGCCCGAGGCGCGAGCGCGGGGGCGGGCGCGGGGGCCGGGACGGTCCACCCGGTACCGGCTGCGGCCCGAGACCATCGGCACGCTGGCCGGTCAGTTCCAGCGACTCGCGGAGAGCGCGCGGGGCCAGGCGACGGCTCATGAAATCGGTTATCACAAGCCATCAGCATAAGCAAATAAAAGTTCGACCAAGAGTGGACTTCTAGGTCAGTGACCAAGTACTCTCGGGGGCACACGCACTTTCGCGACCTCCGACAGACCGAGGTACTTTCCCCATGGGACACTCACACGGGCACAGCCATGGCCACAGTCACGGACAGGGGCACGGACACAGTCACGGGCCCGCCGCTGACGGCGCCTCAGGCGGCAACACCCGGCGCCTTCTCGTGGCGTTCTGCATCACCGCCACGATCCTGATCGCCGAGTTCGTCGGCGCGCTCATCACCGGCAGCCTGGCGCTGCTGGTGGACGCGATCCATATGCTCACCGATGCCGCCGGGCTCGGCATGGCACTGCTGGCCGCGCGGATGATGGCACGGCCGCCCACCACCAAGCGGACCTGGGGCTTCGCCCGCGCCGAGGTGCTCTCCGCGCTGGGGCAGTCACTGCTGCTGCTCGGTATGGGCGCCTACGCCCTGTGGGAGGGCGTGGGACGGCTGTGGGAGCCGGCCGAAGTGCCCTCCGGCAGCCTGCTGTTCTTCGGCATCATCGGCCTGGTCGGCAACGCGGTCGCGATCGTCGTGCTGGTCGGCAGCCGCAGCTCCAACCTCAATCTGCGGGCCGCGTTCCTGGAGGTCATCAATGACGCCCTGGGCTCGGTCGCCGTCATCATCAGCGCCATCGTCATCGCCACGACCGGCTGGGCGACCATCGACACCCTGGTGGGTCTGCTGATCGCCGCGCTCATCGTGCCGCGCGCGATCACCATTCTGCGCAGCTCGGTGCGGGTGCTCATGGAGTCGACCCCCAAGTCCCTGGACCTGGAAGAGGTCCGCACGCATCTGCTGGGCTACCCGCGGGTGGTCGCCGTCCACGATCTGCACGCCTCCGAGGTGGGCACCGGGCTGCCGGTGCTGACCGCGCATGTCGAGGTCGAGGAGTCCTCCTTCCAGGACGGACACGCGGTCGTCCTGCTGGAGGAGCTGCGCCAGTGCGTCGCCGAGCACTTCCCGGTCCGGCTGGAGCATGTCACCTTCCAGCTCGAACCGGCGGGCTTCGGCGCCCGAGAACACCTCGCCCACCCCTGACCCTGACCCCTACTCCCTCCGACAACCACCCCTTCACTCAGGTGGAGTTCCCGTGCCCGACACACCCTCACCCGCAGACTCACCCTCACCCTCACCCGATCCCCACACCCCCGAGCCACCCGCTCCCGAGGTGGGCGCCCAACTCGCCGCCCTGCGGCGGGCGTTGCGGCCCGTCGCCTGGCCGCTGGCCGGGGCGGCGGCGGTGGAGACCCTCGCCGCCGTGGCGAGTGTCGCGCCCGCGCTGATCACCGTCGATCTGGCGGCGGAGCTGCTGCGCTCGCCCGCCGACCGGTCGACGGTGTGGACGCTGGCTCTCGCCCTCGTGGGCTGTCTGGTCGTCCACGCGCTGTGCTCGTCGCTGGCGCTGATCCTCACCCATCTCATCGACGGCCGGCACCAGTGGCGGCTGCGGACGGCGCTCGCCGCGAAACTCGGGCGGCTGCCACTGGGCTGGTTCTCGGCCCATCACGCCGGCCAGGTCAAGAAGATGCTCCAGGACGACACCCACGCCATCCACTACGTCGTCGCCCACGCGATCCTCGATCTGGTCTCCGGCCTGGTCGTCCCGCTGCTGGCGTTCGGCTATCTCTTCTCGGTGGACTGGCGGCTGGCGCTGGTGACCCTGGCACTGCCGCTGACCTACTTCGCGGTGTTCGGGGCGCTGATGGCGCGCAATCCACGGGCGGTGGAGGAGCAGGCGCGCAGCGCGGGGGTCCTGTCCGGGCGGGTGGTGGAGATCTTCGACGGGATCCAGGTCATCCGCGCGTTCGGGAAGGCCGGTTCGGCCCACCGCCGCTACACCGAGGCCGTGGACGACCACGCGGCCCGGCTCAAGGCGTGGATGGGCCCGCTCACCCGGGTGCAGGCGGCGATCACCGTACTGCTCCAGCCCATCACGTTTCTGCTGGTGGTGCTGGTCACCGGGGCCGCGTTCCTGACGGCGGGATGGATCGAGCCGCTGACGCTGCTGCCGTTCCTGCTGCTGGCGCTCACCATGGGCACCCCGGTCGTCCGGCTGGGCAACGGGGCGTCCGCGCTCCAGGAGGCCGCCGCCGCGGCGCTGCGGCTGCGGCGGACCGAGGAGTTGCCGGAGGTGGCCGAGCCCGCCCGCCCCGGTCCTCGCCCGGTCGGCCCGCAGGAGGTCGTCTTCTCCCGGGTCTCCTTCGGCTACGGCAGTGGCCGGGACGCGGTCACCGATGTCAGTTTCCGGCTGACCCCCGGCACGGTCACCGCGCTGGTCGGCCCGTCGGGCGCGGGCAAGTCGACGCTGGCCAAGCTCCTCCCCCGGTTCTACGACCCCGGCAGCGGGGAGATCACCCTCGGCGGAGTCCCGGTCACCGACCTGGCGACCGCCGACCTCTACCGCACGGTCGGCTTCGTCTTCCAGGACGTACGGCTGCTGCACGCGTCCGTGGGCGACAACATCCGGCTCGGGCGGCCCGAGGCCACCGACGCGCAGGTGCGGGCGGTCGCCGAGGCGGCGTCGATCCATCAACGGATCCTGGCGCTGCCCCGGGGCTATGACTCGGTGGTCGGCGAGGACGCCCGGTTCTCCGGCGGTGAGGCCCAGCGGGTCGCCATCGCGCGGGCGCTGCTCGCGGACGCGCCGGTCCTGGTGCTGGACGAGGCGACGGCGATGGTCGACCCGGAGTCCGAGGCCGCGATCCAGCGGGCCCTGTCGGTGCTGGCGCAGGGCCGTACGGTGCTGATGATCGCGCACCGGCTGCACACGGTGACCGGCGTCGACCGGATCCTCGTGGTGGACGACGGCCGGGTGGTGCAGTCCGGCACCCATGCCGAACTGAGCGCGGCGGACGGGCTGTACCGGCGGATGTGGGAGGCCAATGAGCGCTCCCGGGACCATCTGGGTCAGGAGGCGGCGGCATGATCGGCCAGTTGCTCGCGATCGTCGGCGACGACAAGCGTCCCGCGTTCCGCCGTTTCCTGACCCTGACCGTGGCGTTCTGTCTGCTCCAGGGGCTGGGGTTCCTGCTGATCCTGCCGACGATGAACGCGGTGTTCGAGGGTGACACCACGGCCCTGTGGGCCTGGCTGTTGCCGCTGATCGGGGTGGCGCTCGGCGCGCTGGTGCTGAACTACTGCGCGTCCGTCCAGGGCGTGGAGCTGACCTTCGCCATCGGCGCGCGGCTGTACCGGCGGATCGGGGACCACATCACCTCGCTGCCGCTGGGCTGGTTCGGGCCGGAGCGGGCCGGTCAGGTCTCCCGGACGATCACCAGCAGCAGTCAGCAGGTCACGCTGGTGCTTGGCTTTCTGATGCTGCCGTTCCTCAACGGTTTCATCACCCCGGCGGTGCTGACCGCGGGACTGCTGGTCGTGGACTGGCGGATCGGTGTGGCCTTCCTGGCCGCGATCCCGTTCCTGTACGGCGCGGACCGGCTCGGCAAGCTGTTCTACCGGCGTGGTGACGGGGGCATCGACCGGGCGGCGGCACAGGCCAACGCCCGGGTCATCGAGTACGCGCAGGCCCAGACGGTGCTGCGGGCCAACGGGGCGGTCGGGGACGCCAACCGGGCGCTGCGGTCGGCGTTGCTGGCGCAGCGCCGGGCGAGCGCACGGCATCTGGTGACGACCGTGCCGGGGTCGGTGATCTTCCGGGTCGCGGTCCAGTTGGTGCTGCTGCTGGTGATCGTGGCGATCGTGCCCCCGGCGCTGGGCGGGGAACTGTCGGCGGGGACGGCGGTGGCGCTGATCGCGGTGGCGGCCCAGTTCACCGCGTCGGTGGGGACGCTGTCGGATCTGGCGGGCGGGATCCGGCTGGCGCGGTCTTCGCTGCGCCGGATCAACGAGGTCCTGGCCGCGCGTCCGCTGCCGGTGCCGGAGGTGACCGCGGTGCCGTCCGGCCCGGCGGAACTGCGGTTCGAGAATGTGCGGTTCAGCTACGAGACGGGGCCGGAGGTGCTGGGCGGTGTGTCGTTCACGGTTCCGGCGGGGACGACCACGGCCGTCGTCGGTCCGTCGGGTGCGGGCAAGAGCACACTGATCAAGCTGACCGCCCGGTTCCACGATGTGTCCGGCGGCGCCGTCACGCTGGCCGGGAACGACGTCCGGGAGTACTCGCTGCCGGCGCTGATGGACCAGGTGTCGCTGGTGCTCCAGGACGTCTATCTCTTCGACGACACCATCTGGGAGAACATCCGGGTGGGCCGGGAGGGCGCGAGCGACGCGGAGGTGCTGGCGGCGGCCCGGATCGCCCGGGTCGAGGAGATCGCCGGGCGGCTGCCCGACGGCTGGCACACCCGCGTCGGCGAGGGCGGGCACAGCCTGTCCGGGGGTGAGCGGCAGCGGGTGTCGATCGCCCGCGCGCTGCTGAAGAACGCGCCGGTGATCCTGCTGGACGAGGCGACCAGCGCGATGGACCCGCTGAACGAGGCGGCGTTCCTCCAGGGCCTGGCCGGGATCACCGAGGGCCGGACCGTGCTGGTGGTGGCCCACCGGCTGTCCACGATCCGCTCCGCCGACCGGATCCTGTTCCTGGCCGACGGTCATGTCGCCGAGTCCGGCACCCATGAGGAACTCCTCGCGGCCGACGGCCCGTACGCCGCCTTCTGGCGACGGCGGACCCGGGCCACGTCATGGTCCCTGACCCGCGCCCCGATCCCCGCGTCCGGCCTGCCGGACCGCCCGCTGAAGGAAGGCATGGCGAAGGACGACGACATGACCGAGGAAGGCACGGCGGCGGAGTCATGAACGGAGACGCACAGACAGCGCCGACAGCAGAGACAGCAGAGACAGCAGAGACAGGAGACACCCAGACATGAGCACCCCTGACACCACCGCCCTCCCCCGGGTCACCACCCCCACCCTGACGGACCGTGGCTACGGCATCCTGCTGGTCGTGCTCGGCGCGCTCGGCCTGGTCCTCTCCTACGGGCTGGGGGTCGTCAAGCTCCGGCTGGAGGCGAACCCGGCGGCGGAGGTGAGCTGTGACCGGGGCGGGGTCCTGATGTGCAGCGAGATCCTGACCTCGGCGGGGTCGGCGCCGCTGGGCTTCCCCAACTCCTTCCTCGGCATGTCCGGGTTCGCGGTGCAGATCCTGATGGGCGCCCTGGTGCTCGGCGGGGCGCGGGTGCCGTCCCGCGTCTGGAACGGCTTCGGGCTGGGGATGCGCGCCGGGGCCGCGCTGGTCATCGTCTTCCAGGTGTACAGCCTGGGGGTGCTGGGCTATATCTGCGTCGACTGTGTGGTGGTGTGGCTGATCGCGCTGACCGGGTTCGTCTACACACGCGCCTATCTCACACAGCACGGCCATCTGCGCAAGCCGCGTCCCGTCGACCGGTTCGTCGGGCGCCGTCCGCTCACCGTGTCGCTGGTGTGCGTCGGGCTGAGCCTGGTCTTCGTCCTCGTCCGTGCCCTGATGGGCTGAGCGGGAGGTGCTGATGATCACGGAGGCGCGCAAGGCGCTCCAGGCGCTGGATGTCCTGACGACCGAGGTCCGCCGGATCGCCGACGGACTGGAGGCCAGGTACGCGCGGGAGGAGTTGTCGGCGGCGGTCGACCGGGTGCGCGCGCTGCACCACCCGGTCGACGGGGGCGCGGACGGTCCGCGCTGCGGTGGGTGCCCGGCCGGGGACCCGGCGGCGGGGCGCCCCGTCGCGCAGCCGTATCCGTGCCCGACGGTGCGGGCTCTTGAGGGGCGGGACGACACCGGTGACAAGCGGTGACAACCCAGCTGAATTTGCCAGTTCGGCAAGATGTTTTGCCTACAAGACGTGTATGTTACGGGCATGGCGCACGAGAACGAGGTAGACACCTGGGTCGGTCACCGGCTGAGGGATCTGCGCAGCGAGCGGGGGCTCACCCTGATGACGCTGTCCGAGCAGACCGGGATCTCCGTCACCCATCTCTCCCGGCTGGAGAAGGGGCACCGGCAGCCGTCGATCGGGAGTCTGCTCCAGATCGCCCGGGTGTACGGCCTCTCGGTGAGCGAGCTGATCCAGGAGCAGGAGCTGGAGGACTACCACCTCGTCCGGGCCGCCGACGCGCAGACCCACCCCGGGCAGGACGGGCACTACACCGTGCTGAGCGGGCCGGGGTCGACGATCGCGGTGATCCGGGTCGAGGTGGAGCCCGGCAAGTCCATCAAGGACGCCCGGCACGGGGGCGAGGAGTGGCTGCACGTCCAGTCGGGCGAGGTGGTCTTCCGGCTGTCCGGCAAGGACATCGCGCTGAGCGCCGGGGACTCCATCCACTTCGACTCGTCCAAGGTGCACCGGCTCACCAACAAGGGCGACGCCCCCGCCACGGTGCTGGTCGCGTCGACGGCGGCGACCACCCCGATGCACCACCCGGTCCCCTCGGCGAAGTCCCGGCGCTAGCTGCCGACCGCTCAGGCCAGCTTGAGCAGTTCGCGGGCGAGGACCCCGGGCTCGATGAGCACCTCGGCGTGGCTGACCTCGGTCAGGGTCACCAGGTCGAAGCCCCGCTTGACCGCGTCGGCGGCGGTGTCGTCGAAGAACTGCTGTGCCGCGCAGTGGATGTAGGTCACCGGTTTACGCTCCAGGACCTCCTCGCTGCCGGGCAGCAGGGGTTCGGAGTGGGTGAGCCGGGGCATCGGGGTCAGGTTGCGCTCCATCCAGGTCGCGCCGTCCTCGTCGGCACCCAGGGCGCGCGGGTCCAGCGGGGCCACCTGCCAGTCGGGGCCGCCCTCCGGGGGGACGAAGGCGTCCTGGAGCCAGGGCAGCAGACTGAACGCGGAGTCACCGCTGACGGGCGCGAAGGCATCGACGTAGACGATCCGCGCGATGCGGTCCGGGACCAGGGCGGCGGCGCCGGTGATGACCATGCCGCCGTAGCTGTGGCCGATGAGGATCGCCTGGTCGATGTCCTCGGCGGTGAGGAGATCGGCGATCTCCCGGGCGTTGGCGTTCACCCCGGTGCCGGGGCCGGCGTCGCCCAGTTTGCCGGCGAAGCCGGTGAGCGTGGGGGTCAGGACCCGGTGACCGGCGTCCTCCAGCAGCGGTCGCATCCGGTCCCAACACCAGCCGCCGCCCCAGGAACCGTGAATCAGCACGAACGTCGCCATCTTGCTCTTCCTCCTGCGAGTCACGGGCCCCTGCGGTCCGAGTGAACACAGCATTGAGCGAGCGGGCCACCTGGTCAACCCGTAGGGCGATTTCTTTTGCCTAACAGGCAATCTCCAGGTGTCCGGGAGACTGCCCCTTCCCGCCCTCGCGCCGCCCGACATGGGCGAGGGCCCCTGGCGTCCGCCGATCACCAGGGGCCCTCGCTCTTGTCACCTCCGTCCGCTCAGCCCAGGGGCTGGATCCAGATGTTCCGGTAGCGGACCTTGTTGCCGTGGTCCTGGAGGCGGACCGCGCCGGTGGAGGCGCCCTCCGGGATGGACCCGCCGGTCGGGCCGGTGACGGCCACGTCGTCGTGGACCTTGACGCCGTTCCAGACCAGGGTGACCCGGGCGTCCTCGGTCTTCCTGCCGTCACTGTCGTAGCGGGCGGCGCGGAAGGTGAGGTCGTAGGACTGCCAGGTCTCCGGGGCCTTGGCGGCGTTGTGGTCGGCGGCCTTCTGCTGGTAGATCGCGGCGGCCTCGTTCGCGGCGAGCCTCGGGACGCCGAAGGAGTCCAGGATCTGGATCTCGTAGCGCTCCTGGAGGTAGACCCCGCTGTTGCCGCGGTCCTGGCCGGTCACCTCGTCCGGCAGCTCGGGGACCCGGAACTCGACATGCAGCTTGTGGTCGCCGAAGGACTGCTTGGTGCGGATGTCACCGCCGCCGACCTCGACCGCGCCCTCGGCGGCACGCGGCCAGGCGACCGCGCGGCCGTCGGTGTGCTGCCACTGCGACAGAGTGCCGTCCTCGTCGAGGAGATCGATCCGGGCGCCGGGCTTGTTCAGGTGGATCATGTCCAGGTTGACATGGCCGTCGTCGCCCTCGTCATGGCGGTAGGTGATGGTGTTGGCGCCCTTGCGCAGGGTGAGCCGCTCGGTGTGGGTGGCCCAGGTGGACCAGGAGCCGGTGGGCGGCAGCGCGGTCCGGCGGACCTTCTCGCCATTGACGTAGACGCTGATCTTCTTGGTGCCGGTGAAGGGGTTCGGGCCGTTGGCGTACCGCAGGCCGATGTCGTGGGCGCCCTTCTTGGCGGTCTCCACCTGGAAGGTGGTGGTGGCGCCGACCGTGCCGTAGTTGTCCACGAAGCCGCCGCCGGAGAAGCCCTGGTGCTCGGTGTCGATCCCCGCGCCGCCGGACAGCTTGGCCTCCTCCGCCTCGTACTCGGTCGGGGTGGACCGGTCGCCCGGGATGGCGTTCAGCGTGTACCAGGCCTCGGTGCTCCACAGGGCCTCGCCGCCGGCGGCGGTGAAGGGGCGCGGGGAGCGGACATGGACCACCCGGTCGGCGCGCAGCCCCGGGATCTCCAGCCGGACCTGGGTGCGGTCGCGGGAGACGGAGGCCCCGGCGACGGTGAGCGGCTCCTCGTCGATCTTGGGGCCGCCGTACTGCGGGGTCGGCGAGTAGCGCCACTGCCGGACCTCGTAGCTCTGGGCGAGGTGCTGGGCGATGCGGTCGACGGTGGCCGGGGAGAGGGGCTGGGTGTACTTGAGGACGAAGCCGTCGTCGGTGGCGCGCATGGAGTGGATGTCGAAGGCGCTGGTGCCGTTCGGGGTGAGTTTCTGGAGGCCGAAGCGGAGCTTGCCCTCCTGGCCCCAGTTGCCCTCGGCGCCCAGACCGCCGGTGTAGATCGCGCCGTCGGGGCCGACGCTGATCCGGTTGACCCCGGCCTCCAGGCCCTGGGTGTGGCGGAAGACCGCGCCCTGGTACTCGCCGTCGACCTTCTCCAGGCTGGCGCGCTGGAGCCCGCCGTAGGTGACATCACCGAACAGGAGCTGTCCGGCGAAGGGGCCCTTCTTGAGAGTGAGCGGGGTGCTGGGCGAGTTGGCTATCTCGTTCTGCGGCAGCCACAGCACCGGCTTGGTGACGGGCTGGGCGTCGAAGCGGCCAGGGACGGCCGCGGTGCCGTCCTGGGCGCGGGTGTAATGGTTGAAGAAGCGGTCCTTCTTGATCTGCACCAGCTTGGACGCGGGGAGCCAGCCGCCCTGGTTGTCGGTCACGAAGATCTCGTTCTTCGGGCCCCAGCCGATGCCGTTGGGGGTGCGCAGACCACCGGCGAGATAGCTGACCTTGCCGGTTCTGCGGTCGACCTTGACGGTGGTGCCGCGGTCCTTGGCGGGCTGCGGATCGGTGGTGGCGCCGCCGTAGTTGATGGCGACGGAGAGGTTCAGATAGAAGCTGCCCCTGTCGTGGAGCAGTCCGAAGGCGAACTCGTGGAAGTTGCCGCCGTAGGGCCAGGAGGCGACCGTGCGGTAGGTGTCGGTGACCTCGTCGCGGTCGGTGTCGTTCAGCTCGGTCAGCCGGTGCTTCTCGGACACGTACAGCTTGCCGTCGACGTACTTGATGCCCATCGGCTCGCGCAGTCCGGAGGCGACCTTCTTGGCCTTCACCTTGTCGGGGCCGGTGGCGCCGGTGACATTGCTGAGGAGGTACACCTCGCCGTCGCTCTGCCGGCTCTCGCCCCAGGTGGTGACGGCGAGCCGGCCGTCGGGCAGCCAGTCCATCGCGGACACCTTGGGCTCGAAGCCGGGCGGGCGCAGATCGGTGAGGGTGTAGTCGGGGTGGACCCCGGCGAGCGGGAGTCCGTCGCCGGGGCTGTCCTGGCCGCTGACGCACTCCTTGCGGCCGGGGGCGGTCACCCGGACCACTCCGGCGTCGGTGCTCAGCGCCGAGGTGGGGACGAGGGTGAAGCCGCTCGCGCCGGGCGGCTTCCACTGGAGGGTGAGCTGCTGGCCGCCGCCCGCCTCGAAGTGCTCGACGCGCAGCGGGTGCAGTCCGGCGGTCAGCTGGGCGGTGCCGTCCTTGGGTTCGGCGGCGTGCAGTCCGTCGTGGTCGATGACGAGCCGGTCGCCGATGAGCAGCCGGGAGCCGTCGTCGCTGATCAGCCGGAAGTCGTAGGAGCCGGCGGCGGGGATGTCGAGATACCCGAGGGCCTGGCTCATGAAGTTGTTGGCCAGACCGAAGTCGGCGTCGGAGGACCAGTCGACGGTCGGCATCAGCTTGTCGACGTTGGGTGTCTGGCCCTCCTTCAGCTCACAGAGCTTCTTCAGGGGTGCCTGGAGGTCGAACACCCGCAGGGTGACGCCGGGTTCCTGGGGCGGGATGTCGGCGGCGGCCCGGACGGCGCCGTTCGCGGCGGCGGGGGCATCGGGGGTGTCGGCGACGGCGGGCGCGAAACTGCCCGCGACGAGCAGGGCGAGCACGACGCTCGCCGTGCGTCTGGAGAGGCGGCGGTAAGCCAGCGATCTCACCGGTCTCACATTTCCTCCTGGCGCTGAAGGGGCGAAAGAGGGCGACTCGGCCGAGACACTAGGGACTTTCCCTCACCCGGTCCACACTTCGTCCACAGAGAGTCAAAAGTTTTTTGACAGGAGACAGAAGAAGCGCGGATTCCGGTTCCTCCCCGACGGCCCCCGCCAACTACTCCCCTGACGAGCCGGGTTGTGTCGTACGGGGATACGATTCGGTCGGCGTCGCGGGCCGGGCACTCCCACCCGGATCCCGGGAACCGCACGACGCCCTGCGAGCATCGCTACAGGCGCGGACCGGCGCCGGGGGCGTGCGGACGCACGGGGGAATCACACGGGGTGCACCACATATGACGCAAAGGGCGGGGACCGTGACGTATCGAAGAGCCCGGCTGGGATGGGGGGTCCTCGCCGTGTGCGGGGTACTGCTGGCCGGCTGCACCGGGGGCGGCGGGGACGGGACGGAGACCAAGGGCGGCGATCCGTCCGGCACCGGGGTGACCACCGCCTCGCCGGACACCGACCAGACGCCCGAACCGGAGGAGTTGGAGACGGATCCGGACAAGCAGCCCACGACAGCCGCCGAGGGCCGCGCCCTGGTCACGAAGCTGAGCGCGGGAACGGATCTGTTCGCCGCCGAGGTCCGGAAGGCCGACCCCTACGAGAGCGACCCGAGCCGCTGGGCGGTGCTCGGCGAGAACTGCGTCTGGCAGCGCGAGCCGCTGCCCGAGAGCGTCCTGGCCACGCTCACCCGGCACTTCCAGGTGCCGGAGGCCGGCGGCAAGGGCCTGGTGCGGATCACCACGACCGTGACCGTGCACCGGACGATCGACGCCGCCGCCTGGGAGCAGGCCGGGATGCTGGAGGAGGCCGTCGGCTGCAACGAGCAGGTCCTCTCCGGCGGTGAGCGCCTCACCGGGCTGATCTCCCTCGCCTCCCGCTGGGGCGAGGGCAACAACCTGTTCAGCGAGGACTCCCTGGTCGAGACCGGCGAGTGCATCAGCGAGGAGCACGGCGGGCCCTACGAGTACTGGTGGTCGCAGGCCACCTTCGGCCCGGTGACCGCGGCGACCTCGGTGTGCGGGGGCCGCGGCTACAACCAGGGGGAACTCACCTCCCTGGTGGAGGAGGCGCTGCCGCGGATGCTGCTGCGGGCCCAGGAGGAACTGGGGCGCCCGGTCGAGGGCAAGAGCGGCTCGGCGTCACCGTCGCCCGCCGCCTCCGGTACGGACTCCGGCGCCGAGGGGGACAAGTGATGGAACGGCTCCTTCCCACCGACCCCTCCCGGCTCGGCACCCATCGGCTGCTCGGCCGGCTCGGCGCGGGCGGCATGGGCGTGGTGTACCTCGCCCGCGGCGAGAACGGCGATCTGGCCGCCGTGAAGGTGATCCAGCCGGAGTTCGCCGAGGAGCCCGCGTTCCGGGCCCGGTTCCGGCGCGAGGTCACCTCCGCGAGCCAGGTGCACAGCCCCTGGGTGGTGCCGGTGCTGGGCGCCGACCCGGAGGCCGAGTCCCCCTGGCTGGCCACGGCGTTCGTACCCGGCCCGGCGCTGGCCGAGGCCGTGCTGGCCTTCGGCGCGCTGCCGCCGCGGGCGGTCCGGGTGCTGGGCAAGGTGCTGGCGCGGGCGCTGGCCGCGGTGCACGCGGCGGGTCTGGTGCACCGGGACCTCAAACCCGGCAATGTCCTGCTCGCGATGGACGGGCCCCGGCTCATCGACTTCGGCATCGCCCGCTCCACCGCCGACGGCGCCACCGAACTCACCTCCGCCGGGGTCGTCGTCGGCACCCCCGGCTTCCTCTCCCCCGAGCAGGCGCGCGCCCGGGACATCGGGGCGCCCAGCGATGTGTTCTCGCTGGCCTGCGTCCTCGCCTACTCGGCCACCGCCCGCCCGCCGTTCGGCACCGGCGCGGTGGACGCCCTGCTGTACCGCACGGTCCATGACGAGCCCGATCTGTCGGGCATCACGGACGAGGTGCTGGGGGATCTGCTCCGGCGCTGTCTGGCCAAGGACCCGGCCGAGCGGCCCACCGCCGCCGAGGTGGACGCGGCCCTGGTGGAGGACGCGCCCGAGGGGGCCATCGACTGGCTGCCCGACCCGGTGGTGGCCCTGGTCGCCGAGCGCTCACAGGCGCTGCTGGCCCTGCCCGGCATCGAACCCACCCTGGTCCCCGGCGGCCCCGGCCCGCGGCGACGGCCCGGACGGCGCCGGTTCCTCGCCCTCGCCGGGGGCGCCGCCGCGCTGCTCGCCGCCGGAGGCGGCACCGCCGTGTGGGCGGCCCGGCGCGACAGCGGCGACGACACCGCCGGTCAGGAGACCGGCCCGACCCGGGTCATCGGGGTGCACGCCGACCTCAGCGGCCCCCAGAAGACGTTCGGCGTCACCCAGGAGCGGGCGGCCCGGCTGGCGGTGGAGCAGTTCAACGCCGCCGAGAGCAAGCCGTTCACCCTGGTCCTCGATGTGGTCGACGACAAGGGCGAGGCCGCCCGCGCCGAGTCCGCGGCCCGCCGGTTCGCCGGGCGCGAGGAGGTGATCGCCGTCCTCGGCCCCACCGGCTTCGCGTCGACGAAGGCGTCCATGGCGGTCTACGAGAGCGCCCGGCTGCCGGTGGTCACGGTGTCCGAACTGTCCCTCGCCGCGTCCCAGTCCGCGCTGGTCGTGTCCCCGAAGTGGTACTACCGGGCCGCGCCCATCGGGCCGTACACCGCCTACGCCACGATGCTCGCGATCCAGGCCGCCGGAGGCCGGGCACCCGGCCTGCTGATCGACCGGGCGGGCGGCATCACCGGCTACGAGATGACCTCCCTGGCCCGGGGCGCCGCCGCCGGTCTCTCCATGGACCTCTACACCCGGGTCGTCCCGGACTTCGCCGACCCGGTGGCGGTACTGGACGACATGTTCGGCAACGGCATCGACTCCCTGTACTACACCGGCACACCGGAGCGCGCCGCGTCGGTGGCCCGCGCCCTCGCCGAACGGGACTTCGACGGGGTCCGGTTCCTCGACATGGGCTCGGCCACCGACGCCTTCATCGAGGAGGCGGGCCCGGCCGCCGACGGCTGGCAGGCGCTCCTCTCGTTCGCCGACCCGGGCGACGAGCGGGTGAAGTCCTTCACCACCGCCTACCGCGAGCGCTACGGCGGCGCGCCCGCGCACACCGGGGCCGAGGCGTACGACGCCGTCCGGCTGATCGCCAACCGGCTCACCTCGCTCGACCCCGACGGCGGCCGGGACGAACTGGGCAGCGCGCTGTCCGCGTCCCGCTACCAGGGGCTGACCGCGCTGCTGGTGTTCGACGAGTACCACTACCTCGACGCCGCGCAGGTCCCGCTCTACGCGGTCGAGGGCGGCCGGTTCCGCCATGTCCGCCTGGTCGAACTGCCGACCTGACCGGCGCCCGCCCCGGTGCGGGTCTCCTTCACGACGGATTCGCGAACGCACGGCGAGGATCGAGGAATGCGCGCACTCAGGCCCGAGGACCCCGAGACCCTGGGCGGGCACCGGCTGCTCGCCCGGCTGGGCACCGGCGGCATGGGCACCGTCTATCTGGCCCGCGCCGCCGACGGGGCGCCCGTCGCCCTGAAGGTGATCCGGGCCGAGTTCGCCGCCGACCCGGCGTTCCGGGCCCGTTTCCGCCGCGAGGTGCGGCTCGCGAGCGGGCTCTCCGGGCGGTGGGTGGTGCCGGTGACGGCGGCCGACACCGAGGCGACCTCGCCCTGGCTGGCGACGGCGTTCGTCGCCGGGCCCGCGCTCGGGGAGGCGGTGGCGGTGGTCGGCGCGCTGCCGGGCCGCACGGTCGCCGTCCTCGGGGCCCGGCTGGCGCGGGCGCTGGCCGAGGTGCACCGGGCGGGCCTGGTGCACCGGGATGTCAAACCCGGCAACATCCTGCTCGCCCTGGACGGGCCCCGGCTCATCGACTTCGGCATCGCCCAGGGCGCGGGCGTGACCGTGCTCACCGCGCCGGACATGGTGGTCGGCACGCCCGGCTACCTCGCCCCGGAGCAGGCCCGCGCCTCGGCGGGCGAGGTGGCCGCGCCGAGCGATGTCTTCGCCCTGGGCTGCGTGCTGGCGTACGCGGCGACCGGGCGGCGCCCGTTCGGCACGGGTGACACCAGCGCGGTGCTGTACCGCACGGTCCATGAGCCGCCGGACCTGGAGGGCCTGGACTCGGCCGTCCCACCGGAACTGGCGGCCACGATCACGGCATGCCTGGCGAAGGAGCCGTCCCGCAGACCAACGGCTGAACGGCTGGCAGAGGTCTGTGAAGGGGCGGAGGGGGGTGGGGGGTTCGGGACGGGGGCCGGGTCCGGGGCGGGGGCCGGGTCCGGGGCGGGGGCCGGGTCGAGCGCCGGTGCCGGTGCCGGGTCCGGTGCCGGTGGCGGTGCCGGGTCCGGTGCCGGTGGCGGTGCCGGTGCTGGGTCGAGCGCCGGTGGCGGGTCCGGTGTCGGTGCGGCGCCCGGCGCGGATGGCGGGCTCGGCGCGGATGGCGCCTCCAGCGGGGATGCCGGGCCCGGTATCGGTGCGGCGCCCGGCGCGAACGCCGGGTCCCGCGCGGATGCGAGGTCAGGCGCGGATGCGGATCGACTCGGGGGGTCGGCCTCCCCGGCGGGCGGCGGCGTCGGTGCGGGCGGCGGCGGTGCAGGCGGCGATGCGGATGGTGGCAGTGCGGACGGCGGCGGTGCGGGCGGCGGCCCCGGCACCGGTACGCCCCCCGCACCCCGGAGCACCCCGGACCCCCGCGCCCGAGATCCCCGCACACCAGACCCTCGTACGCCCAACCCCCGTACCCCGAACCCCCGCACCCCCGACCCCCGCGCCGCAGGCTGGCCGTCGCCCGGTGCGGCCCCGGCGCGCGACTCGGCCCCGTCCCCCGACTCGGCCCCGGCGCGCGGCTCCGCCCCCGCAGGGGAGCCCCGACCAGCGCCTCCCCCTCGCCCCACCCCTCACGCACCCCCGGCCGAGGAGGCACCCCCCACCGCCGCCGGGCACTGGCTGCCCCCCGAGGTCGTCCGTCTGGTCGCCGACCGGTCCGCGCGGGCGCTCGACCCGCCGCCGCGTCCCCCGGCCGTCACGCCGGATGCACCTCCCGGGGGCGACGACCCCGACCGGCCGCCCACCCGGCGCCGGGCGCTGCTGATCGGCGGGTCGGCGCTCGCCGCGGTCGCCGCCTCCGGGACGGCCGCCGCCGTACTGCTGCTGCGCGGCGAACCGTCGGCCGAGAAAGCCGCCGCCGAGCCGCCGACCCGGACGATCGGGTTCCAGGGCGATCTGTCGGGCGCCCAGAAGGCCATCGGCAGGGCCCAGGAGCGCGGGGCGCGGCTCGCGGTCGCCGAGCACAACGCCGGTAAGGACATCGCCTTCCGACTGGCGCTCGCCGTGCACGACGACAAGGGCGAGCCCGGGCGGGCCGCGACGATCGCGCGGGAACTGGCGGACGCCGACGAGGTGTGCGCGGTGATCGGCCCGACCGCCGACGAGGCGGTACGGGTCGCGGCGCCGCTGTTCGACGGGGCGTCCAAGCCGTTCGTGCTGGTCTCGGCGGACCCCGACGCGTCCGATCTGTCGCCGGCGACAAGCCGCACCCTGGTGCTGGCCAGGGCGCCGTCGTCGTACCGCGCGGTCCCGTTGATCAGTTATCTCACCAACGCGCGGAACAGTCGCCGCACGGCCGTGGTGGAGGACGAGGCCGGGGGCGCCCTGGCCCTGGAGATGAGCCGGGGCCTTCGAGAGGCGGTGCCGAACGGGGACGTCGGCGGCACGGTCACCGTGTACCCGGTCGCCGCCGGCACCGACGACTTCGGGCCCGCCGTGCGCGAGGCGCTCGCGGCGCGGGCGGACGCCGTGGTCTACGCCGGTACGTCACCGGAGCGGGCGGCGGCCTGTGCCCGCGCGGTCGCGGGGGCCGGGTTCACGGGGGCGCGGGTGGCGTACGAGGCCGTGCTGCGGCCGAAGTTCCTGGAGGAGGCCGGGGACGCGGGCGAGGGCTGGGTGTTCGGGGCGTCCTACACCGACGCGCCGTCGATGGGCTCTCCGGCGGCGCGGGCGTTCACCGCCGCCTTCCGCGAGCGCTATGACGCGACGCCGGGCCGCTGGGCGGCCGAGGCGTACGACGCGGTGGGGCTGCTGACCCGGGCGCTGGGCCCGTTCGGCTCCCGGGCGACGGTGCGGCCGAGCGAGGTGGCGGAGCGGATCTTCGTGTCGTCGCACGAGGGAGTGGCCAAGCCGTTGCGGTTCACCAGCGACGGCACGCATCTGCTCCAGTTGCAGCAGTCGGGGTTCCTGTACCGGGCGGAGGACGGCCGCTTCCGCTTCCTGGGCCGCGTCGACCAGGTGATGAAGGACCCCAAGTAGGCGGCGGCGAGCGGGACTTGCCGTCGTCCCGTGATCGCCGGGGTGGGGTTAACCCCCGGCGAAATCCGGGGGATGCCCGCAAAGTGGGGGAATGCCCCGACGGCCTAGCGTGCGCGTATGCGGACGACAAAGCGAATGCACCTGGCCGTCGCCGGGGCCGCGGCCCTGGTGTGCGGTGCTGCGGCCCTGCCCGCCTCGGCCGCCGGACCGGCGGACGGCCTGGACCGGTACTACTCCCAGACCATCGACTGGCACAGCTGTGCCCTCGGCCCCGACGACACCACGGGACAGGAACTCGACGCGGCGGGCGCCCGGTGCGCCGACCTCACGGTGCCGCTGGACTACGCCGACCCCGAGGGGCGCACCCTCACCGTCGCCGTCTCCCGGCTGGCCGCCTCCGACCCCGGGGAGCGGGTGGGCCCGCTGCTGCTCAACAACGGGGGACCCGGCGGAGCCGGTCTGGACATGCCGCTGACCGTCGGCCGGGCGATGGGCAAGGTGGCGGACAAGTACGACCTGATCGGTGTGGACCCGAGGTTCGTCGGACGCTCCACCCCGCTCGACTGCGGCTGGGACATCGGTACGTCGGTGTTCTCGGCGGGCGCGGACCGGGCCGCGTTCAAGGAGTCGGTGGCGATCCAGCGCGAGCTGGCCGACCGCTGCGAACGCACCAACGGGGCTGTCCTGCCGTATGTGACCACCCGCAACACCGCCCGGGACATGGATGTGCTGCGGGGCGCGCTGGGCGAGCGGAAGATCTCCTATCTCGGCTATTCGTACGGCAGTTACCTCGGCCAGGTCTACACCCAACTGTTCCCGGGCCGGACCGACCGGATGGTGCTGGACGGGGTGCCGTCGCCCGCCCAGTACAGCCAGACGCTGCTGTCGGGCAATGAGCGGGCGGCACAGGACGCCCTGCGCGCCTGGGCCTCCTGGGCCGCCGAGCGCGATGCCGTCTACGGTCTGGGCGCCACCCGGGCCCAGGTGCTGGCCACGGTGGACCGGGTGCTGGACGCGGCGGCCGAGGAACCGCTGCGGATCGGTGACTTCACCGTGGACGAGCACTTCGCGCCGCTGGTGTTCTTCATCCCGCTGGGCAGCGATCTGGAGGAGAACCGGGCCGTGCTGGCCGAGATGGCGGTGACCCTGGCGAAGGCCGCCGACGGGGAGCCCGATGTGCGGCCGGACCCGGTGCTGGAGGAGATACTCACCTTCCTGCTGACCGATCAGGCGGCGCAACAGGCCAGTGTCCAGACCGCCGTCATCTGCGGGGATGTCGCCGAGCGGCGCGGGATCAACAGCTACTGGAAGGCCGTCCGTTCCGCCCGCGCCGTCTCCCCCGTGGTCGGGCCGATCGCCAACAACATCTCGGCGTGCGAGTTCTGGGACACCCCGGTGGAGAAGCCGACGGTGATCTCCAACGATGTGCCCGCGCTGCTGGTCAACGCCACGGGTGACACCCGTACCCGCTACGAGAGCGCCCAGCAGGTGAGGGCCCAGTGGCCCTCGTCCCGGCTGGTCACCGTGGCCGGTGCCCGGCAGCACGGGATCTTCGGCGAGTACGGCAACGCCTGCGCCGACCGGCAGGTCAACACCTATCTGGACACCGGCAGGCTGCCGTCCGGGGATGTGACCTGCCGGAAGTAGCGACCGGATCGGAGGCGGGGGGGAAGGGGAGGGGGCCGCTCCCCCCTCCCCCTCGTCCGTCAGCCTCCGACGTACCGGGCCAGGTGCTCGCCCGTGAGGGTGTCGCGGCGGGTGATCAGTTCGGCCGGGGTGCCCTCGAAGACGATCTTCCCGCCGTCGTGTCCGGCGCCGGGGCCGAGGTCGATGATCCAGTCGGCGTGGGCCATGACCGCCTGGTGGTGCTCGATGACGATGACGGACTTCCCGGACTCCACCAGCCGGTCCAGCAGCCCGAGGAGATGGTCGACATCGGCGAGATGCAGACCGGTGGTCGGCTCGTCCAGGACATAGACACCGCCCTTCTCCGCCATGTGCACGGCCAGCTTCAGCCGCTGCCGCTCACCGCCGGAGAGGGTGGTCAGCGGCTGGCCGAGGGTGAGATAGCCGAGACCGACATCGACCAGCCGCTCCAGGATCTTGTGCGCGGCGGGCGTCCGGGCCTCGCCGTCGGCGAAGAACCGCTCGGCCTCGGCGACCGGCATCCCCAGCACCTCGCTGATGTCCTTGCCGCCGAGGTGGTACTCCAGCACGGCCGCCTGGAACCGCTTGCCCTCGCAGTCCTCGCAGGTGGAGGCCACGCTCTGCATGATGGCCAGGTCGGTGTAGATCACCCCGGCGCCGTTGCAGGTCGGGCAGGCGCCCTCGGAGTTGGCGCTGAACAGGGCGGGCTTGACACCGTTGGCCTTGGCGAACGCCTTGCGGATGGGCTCCAGGAGCCCGGTGTAGGTCGCCGGGTTGCTGCGCCGGGAGCCGCGGATGGCGCTCTGGTCGACGGAGACCACGCCCTCGCCGGCCGGGATCGAGCCGTGGATCAGCGAACTCTTGCCGGACCCGGCGACCCCGGTGACCACACAGAGCACGCCGAGCGGGATGTCGACATCGACGTCCTGGAGGTTGTTGGCGCCCGCGCCGCGGATCTCCAGGGTGCCCTTGGGCGCGCGCAGGGTCTCCTTGAGTGTGGCCCGGTCGTCGAGGTGGCGGCCGGTGACCGTGCCACTGGCGCGCAGGCCCTCGACCGAGCCCTCGAAGCAGACCGTGCCGCCGCCCGTACCGGCGCCGGGGCCGAGGTCCACGACATGGTCGGCGATGGCGATGGCCTCCGGCTTGTGCTCCACCACCAGCACGGTGTTGCCCTTGTCGCGCAGCCGCAGCAGCAGGTCGTTCATCCGCTGGATGTCGTGCGGGTGCAGTCCGATGGTGGGCTCGTCGAAGACATAGGTGACATCGGTGAGGGAGGAGCCGAGGTGGCGGATCATCTTGACGCGCTGGGCCTCACCGCCGGACAGCGTGCCGGAGGGCCGCTCCAGGGAGAGATAGCCGAGGCCGATCTCCTCGAAGGAGTCCAGGGTGTGCTGGAGCTTGGCGAGCAGCGGGGCGACCGACGGCTCGTCCAGGCCGCGGATCCACCGGGCGAGATCGCGGATCTCCATCGCGCAGGCGTCGGCGATGTTGATGCCCTTGATCTTCGAGGAGCGGGCCGCCTCGGCGAGCCGGGTGCCGCCGCACTCGGGGCAGTCGGTGAAGGTGACCGCGCGCTCCACGAAGGCCCGGATATGGGGCTGCATCGCCTCCTTGTCCTTGGACAGAAAGGACTTCTGGATCTTGGGGATCAGGCCCTCGTAAGTGAGGTTGACCCCGTTGACCTTGACCTTGGTGGCCTCGCGGTACAGGAAGTCCTGCATCTCCTGCGGGGTGAAGTCACGGATCGGCTTGTTCGGGTCGAGGAATCCGGACTCGGCGTAGACGCCGACCGTCCAGACGTTGTCCGACTTCCAGCCGGGGATGGTGAAGGCGCCCTCGGCGATCGACTTGGAGTCGTCGTAGAGCTGGGTGAGATCGATGTCGGAGACCTTGCCGCGGCCCTCGCAGTTCGGGCACATGCCGCCGGTGCGGGAGAAGGTGGCCTTCTCCGCCTTGGCCTTGCCGCCGCGCTCGACGGTGATGGCGCCGCTGGCCCGGACCGAGGGCACATTGAAGGCGAAGGCGCCGGGCCCGCCGATGTGCGGGGTGCCGAGCCGGCTGAAGAGGATGCGCAGCATGGCGTTGGCGTCGGTGGCGGTGCCGACCGTGGAGCGCGGGTCACCGCCCATGCGCTGCTGGTCGACGGTGATCGCGGTGGTCAGACCGTCGAGGACATCGACCTCGGGCCGGGCCATATTGGGCATGAAGCCCTGGACGAAGGCGCTGTAGGTCTCGTTGATCAGCCGCTGCGACTCGGCGGCGATGGTGTCGAACACCAGGGAGCTCTTGCCCGATCCGGAGACTCCCGTGAACACCGTCAGCCGGCGCTTGGGGATCTCGATCGTGACGTCCTTCAGATTGTTCTCCCGCGCGCCGTGGACCCGGATCAGGTCGTGGCTGTCGGCGGCATGCGACTCGGGCGACTGCGAGTCCGTCGTCTTGGCCATGGTCTTTCGTGTCTCCAACTGTCGACGCGAGCGGCCCGCGCGGTCGGGTGCGGCGCGGGCGCGGTCGCGGATGGTCCTTGTTCGCGGGAGTGGCCGGACATGGCCGGGCGCGGTGTCTCCCCGCCGTACGGCCCCGTCCCGCACGGTCTGATCGGTGGTGCCCGGCCTGACGTCGCCTTCGCCGTCCCCCTCCGGCGCCGTCTGTCTGGTTCCGGCCGACTCCGATCGGTAGGCCAGGGTAACCGCAGCCGGTCACCAGGTCGTGTGCTGTGCCCCGGGGTGCCCCTACCTGCCGGTACCGTCGCCCCCTCCTCCCTGCTCGCCCACTCCCCCCGCTCCCCTCACTCTCCCCTCACTGCTTCTGCTGGATGCGGATCATGTTGCCCGCCGGGTCGCGGAACGCGCAGTCGCGGACGCCGTAGGGCTGGTCGGTCGGCTCCTGGACGACCTCGGCTCCGGCCTGGAGCTGGTCGAAGGTGCCGTCCACGTCATGGGTGGCGAGGACGAGGCTGGCGAAGGTGCCCTTGGCCATCATCTCGGTGATGGTGCGCTTCTCGTCCTCGGTGACGCCCGGGTCGGCGCCCGGCGGGAAGAGCACGATGTTGATCTCGGGCTGTCCGGTGGGGCCGACGGTGATCCACCGCATGCCCTCGTATCCGACGTCGTTGCGGACCTCGAAACCGAGGGTGTCCCGGTAGAAGGCGAGGGCCGCCTCCGGGTCGTCGTGCGGCAGGAACGTGGCGTGAATGCTGATGTCCATGCCGTTCACGCTAACCGCGGGCCGGGACCGGCGCTTCTCGATTCCTGACCGGTCTGGTGACCTGCTTGGCGACACAGGACGGGATGCCCTCGGTCGCGCTCTCCGTCCGCCGCCGGTACACGCTGGGCGGCACGCCGACCAGCTCCGTGAAGCGCGTACTGAACGTGCCGAGCGAGGAGCAGCCGACGGCGAAGCAGACCTCGGTGACACTGAGGTCACCGCGGCGCAGCAGCGACATCGCCCGCTCGATCCGGCGGGTCATGAGGTAGCTGTACGGCGACTCGCCGTAGGCCCGGCGGAACGCACGGCTCAGATGCCCGGCGGACATGTGCGCGCCGCGCGCGAGGGCCTCGACATCCAGCGGCTGCGCGTACTCCCGGTCTATCCGGTCCTTGACGCACCGCAGCCGAGCGAGGTCCCGCAGGGACTGATCGGGGGCGGGTCGACTGGTCATGCCGAAATACTACGACCGCGCACTGACATCCGCCCTGACCTGCGACTTCCCCTCCGGGGCCCACCATGACCCCCGGCCTCGACCCCGACCCCGGCCGCCCGCCCGGCGGAGCTGCGGGGCGGGATCCGGGCCGGGGCACGACGCGGCGCCGGACCCCGCCCCGGGGGTCGCCGCACCTGGTGATCCCGGGAGCGGCGGCATGAGTCCCCGGCCGACCGGTCGGCAGCGGCTGAGTCCCCTCCCTGACGCCGGTCCGTCCCGGGCGCGGGAGTGCCGTGTGCGGCTGAGTCCCCCTCCCTGGCGCCGGTCCGTCCCATGCGCGGGAGTGCCGTGTGCGGCGGTGTCCCGATCAGCCGCCGATGACACCCTCTCCCGGAGCCTCGCGGCAGCGACCGCACACCTCGGTGACTCGACCGGCCCTCACCGAATCCGGCTCCAGGCGGCGAGTAATGTCGCCCGCCCGGTCACCCCCGGGTCAACCCCCGGTCAGCCCTCCCTCCGGCTCCACCCCCGCGCGCCTCCCACCCCCCACCCCGTACCGGATGAACCACTCCGTCCCCAGCAACCGCCGTCGCCCCTCGGGCGGCTGCGCGGCGACGACGCCCGGAAAGGCGCCGCGGGCGACCTCGCTGCGGTGGGACAGGATCGCCGCGGTCTTCCGGGACAGCCAGGGGGTGACATCGACGGCCGCCGTGACCTGCTCGTCGGGCACGCTGTGGCGCGACTTGCGCTCCCCCAGGGCCGCCCGCACGGCGGGGACGGCGGAGTGCGGGTGGGTGGCGCAGTAGAGGGCATCGGGCCGCCAGGGCTCACCGGCGTCCGCGTAGAGCCCCGGCAGACCCGCGGCCTGGGCGGCCAGCACGGTGACCCGGTGGGTGTGCACGTGGTCGGGGTGACCTGGCAGCCCTCCATAGGCGTCATGGGTGACGACGATCTCGGGGCGCACCGCGCGGATATGGGCCACCAGCCGCCGTACGACGTCGTCGAGCGGGGCGTCCAGAAGGCGGGCCGCGCCGGGTGACGACTCCGGGACCCGGGCGTCGGCGTAGCCGAGGAGACGGGGCTCGCCCGCGCCCAAGTGCCGCAGGGCATCGGCCAGTTCGGCGGCGCGGCGGGTGCCGGGCGCCCAGGTGGCGGTCACGACGGCGGTGCGCGCGCCGGAGTCGGCGTGCCGGGCCAGCACTCCGCCCGCCGACAGGGACTCGTCGTCGGGGTGGGCGAAGACCGCGAGCAGGCTGGGCAGCGGCATGGGCGGGGTCCTTCCGGGGACGGCGGGGGCGCTGCAACCGGCCACCCGTACGGGCCCGGCCGCGCGCTCTCCTCTGAATATGCCTCGCCATGCCCCGGTCAACAGGCTATGCTCGCCCGCGATGATGACTCTCTCCCGTATCAGATTGGGGGTCCCGTCCACGCAAGGTGAGTGCTGATGCTCACCGACCGCAGGGACGAGGATTCCCGGAACTCCTTCTGGCCGCGCGTGCGCGAGTTCGCCGTGCCGCCTTCCATGATCGAGACAGCGACCGCCCGGCGGCTGGCCGGGGACTGGGCGGGGGCGTGTGCCGCCGCGCGGGTCGATGCCGATCTCCATGTCCGCTCCCTCACCCGTTCCCACGGGCGGGACTTCACCGCCCGACTCCGGGACGATCTACGGCACTTGGCGCCCGATCTGCTGCGCTGGCACATGCCGAGGATCGCGCCCGACGGGGTGCTCCGCCCCGGACTGACCGTCGCCCTCGCGCGCTACGCACCCACCCCGCTGTATCTCGTGGCGCGTACCGTGCCCGCCTGGGCCGACTCCGGTCAGCGGATCAGTCTCGCGGTGTGGGACTCTTCCGGCGCCGATGACGGCGTCGCCGGAGGAGCCCCGCACCACGCCCACCCTCACCCCCGCCCGCACCCGCGGTTCCGGCTGGATCTGCACCGGCATCTCTGGGATGCCCGCAGGGCCGGTGAGCTGGCCGTCCGGTCGGCGCAGGGGGTGACCGGCGCCGGATACGCCGAAGCGCTGCGGGGCGTACCCGGGGCGCACCGGCTGGCGGTTGGCCGGTGGGCCGCCGAGGCCCGGCTGCTGCTCCGGGCTGAAGGGCGGCGGGACGACGAGGCGGTGCTGGTGCGGGCCGGTGGCCGGCACCGGTTCCTCGTGGACACCGGCGGCCGGGTCGATCCCGTCGGGTCGGTGCGGGGCGGCGTGGACGTCCCGGTGCTGCCGGACGCCGCGGTCTGGGTGCCGCCCGACGCGGAGTTGCTGCGCGCGGGCGTGATCGACGCCGGGCGGCTGCATCCGCTGGTCGCCGCCGCCCTCGCCCCCGGGCGGGTGCGGTCGACCGGGCCGCCCGGCCGGGACGCCGGGCCCCGGCGGGTGGAGTGCCGGGGCGCGTCGCATCGGCTCGCGCAGGTCGACGGGGTACTCGTACCGCTCGACCACGGTCCGGACGAGATCCGGCGCGAGGAACTGCTCGCCGAGCTGACCGGCACCCCCCTGCCCTGCCTCCAGGCCATCGACCGGGCCCATCGCCACCCCGACTGTCTGGACGACGTACGGGAGCGGCTGCGTCACGGGGATCTCGACGGGGCGCTGACCGTCGTGGAGGACCTGCTCGGCCGGGCCGCCTCCCTGCGGGACGGGGCACTGCGCGAGGCGCTGGAGTCGGCGGCACGGCAGCGGATCGCCTACGGGCTGTTCCGGGCGGGCCTCAGTGATCCCCCGGAGTCGTCACGCCCGCCGCGGCGGCCCCGGACTCCGGCCCGGGACGATCGCCGCAGCCGCCCGCGCCTCGCGCAATCCCACTGACACCAAACCCGCCCAAACCCATCCCACCGAAACCATCCCCTTTCCACCCCGGTGTGCCCGCAGGCGCACCGGCCCGACTCCTCCTGGTGATGCCCCATGTCTGCCTCCGCCCCGCCCTCGACCACCGCTCAGCTCGACGTGGCCCAAGAACTGCTGGCCCTGCTGGGCGACACGACCACCGAAACCCGCCCCGATCTCCAGTTGGAGGCCCTGACCCTGGCCGTGGCCGCCGATCTGCCGGTTCTGCTGTGGGGGGAGCCGGGGATCGGGAAGACCGCCGCCCTGCATCAGCTCGCCGCGTCCCTGGAGCTGCCGCTGACCACCGTGATCGCCAGTGTGCACGAGCCGTCGGACTTCTCCGGGCTGCCCGTCGTGGGCGACGACCCGGCGGTGCAGGGTGTCCCGATGGCCCCGCCGGACTGGGCGGTCCGGCTGGTCCGGGAGGGCCGGGGGCTGCTCTTCCTGGACGAGCTGTCCACCGCGCCGCCCGCCGTGCAGGCCGCGCTGCTGCGCCTGGTGCTGGAGCGGCGGGTGGGCGCGCTGCGGCTGCCGCCCGGCATCCGGATCGTGGCCGCCGCCAACCCGCGCGCCTCGGCCGCCGACGGCTGGGAACTCAGCCCTCCGCTGGCCAACCGGTTCGTGCACCTCCCGTGGGTCCATGACCATGAGGTCGTCGTCCGGGGCCTGGGCGGTGTCTGGCCCCGCGCCACCCTGCCCCGGCTCGACCCCGGACGGCTGTCCGACGCCGTCGGTTTCGCCCGGCGCGCGGTGTGCGGGTTGCTGGCCGCGCGGCCCGCGCTGGTGCACCGGCTGCCCGGCACCGAGACCCGCCGGGGCGGCGCCTGGCCCTCGCCGCGCAGCTGGGACATGACCGTGCGGCTGATCGCCTTCGCCACCGCCGCCGGTTCCTCCCGCGAGGTGCTCTCCCTGCTGGTGCGGGGCACGGTGGGCGACGGCCCAGGGCTGGAACTGCTGGCCGCCGTCGACCGGATGGACCTCCCCGACCCCGAGACCCTGCTCGCCGACCCGGGCGCCGCCGAACTGCCCGAGCGCGGCGATCTGCGGCAGGCCGCGCTGGACGCCGTCGTCCAGGCCGTGCGCAACCGGCCCACCCGCGAGCGCTGGGACGCCGCCTGGGCGCTGCTGCTGCGCGCCCTGGAGACCGGCGCCCCGGATCTGCTGGTCGTCCCGGCGTCCACGCTCGCCTCGCTGCGGGAGCAGGACTGGGACGTGCCGCCGGAGATCGACCGGCTGGCGGGCGTGGTCACCCTGTCCCGGCGGGCGGACGAGGTCCGGGCACGGACCGGGGCGGCGGGCCGATGACGGGGGTAGCGGCCCACCCCGCCGGGAGCCCTGGGGCCGGTTCCGACGGGATCGCGCTCGATCTCGACAAGCTCTACACCGCCCGGCTCCACGCCGCCCGCGTCCGCCCCTACCTCGCCACCGCGCTCTTCGCCCTCCATGTGGTCCCCTCCTGGGAGGTGCCGACGATGGGTGTCGACCGCCACTGGCGCTGCTATGTGTCCCCTCGGTTCGTGGACCGGACGCCAGTGGAGGAACTGGCCGGGGTGTGGGTGCACGAGGTGTCCCATCTGCTGCGCGACCACCACGGCCGCAGCGACCGCTACGCCCGGCAACGGGGACTGACCGGTGACGGCGAGCGGCTGCGGATGAACATCGCGGCGGATCTGGAGATCAACGACGACATCTACGGCGACGGGCTGGCCCAGCCCGAGGGGGCGGTCGTACCGAGGTCGCTGGCGCTCGTCGAGGGACTGCTGATGGAGGACTATCTGCGGCGGTTCCGGCTGGGGCGGATGGCGCAGGACTTCGTCTGGCTGGACTGCGGCAGCGGTGCCGACGGCCGGGCCCGGGGGTGGGAACTCGGGCCGGACGGGGCGCACGGGCTCAGCGCCCAGGAGCGGGACGCGGTGCGGTTCCGGGTGGCGCAGGGCATCACGGGCCGCCCCGGGAACACCCCGAAGTCCTGGCGGCGGTGGGCCGAGGAGGCGTTCCAGCAGCCGCAGCCCTGGCGGGAGTTGCTGGGGGCGGCGATCCGGTCGGCGGCCTCCGGCGGCGGCGCCGGGCAGGACTACTCGTACGGGCGTCCCTCCCGGCGGTCGGCCGGGCTGCCCGGGGTGGTCCTGCCGAGTCTGCGGCGCAGACCGCCCCGGGTGTCCGTGGTGATCGACACCTCCGGGTCGGTCAGCGACAGCGAACTCGGCAGCGCGCTGCGCGAGGTGGCCGAGATCTGCCGGGCCGTGGGGGGACGGCGGGACCTGGTGAGTGTGGTGCCGTGCGACGCGGCGGCGCGGGTGGCGCACTCGCTGTGCGCGGCGGAGGGGATCCCGCTGGTGGGCGGTGGCGGGACCGATCTGCGGGCGGGGTTCACCAGGGCGTTGGGGGTGCGGCCCCGGCCGGAGGTGGTGGTGGCGCTGACCGACGGGCAGACCCGCTGGCCGGGCGCGCGCCCGCCGTGCCGCACGGTCGTCGGGCTGTTCCCCCGGTCCCGGCGGCGGCCCGTGGACGAGTCCGACCCGGACTTTGTGCCGACGGGGCCGCCGGAGTGGGCGCGGGTGGTGGAGATCGAATCGGCGGGGTAGCGACACCGGCCGGGGCAAGGGCGGCACTTGAGGCGCCGGTGCCGCCCGCCAACCGCCCCGTGCCCTGCGCCCTGTGCCCTGGGCCGTGGGCGTGCTCGACGCCGCCCCACCCGCGACGGGCGCGGACGACCCGCAGGGTGCCGGTGCCGCCCCCATCAGCCCTGGGCCCCGCGCGCGTCACACCTTCTCCGCCACCCGTCCCTCCCTGCGGCCCCCCGCACCCGCCCGCAGCCGACGCCCTCTGCGGGTCGGGCCCCAGGGCTTCAGAATCGATACGCCGGTCATGAAGAGGTAGGCGGACAGGGAGACGACCGGGCCGAAGAGGACCTCGCCGGTGTCGGGGAGGGGGTGTCCCGCCGCCACGGCGACGACCGCGTCGTTCACGCCGGGACGCAGCGCGAACGCGGTCGCCGTGACGGTGGCGAGGGTCAGCCAGAACTTGGTGAGGACCCAGCGGTGCCGGGCCAGTCCCCAGGGGGTGCCGAGCGCCAGCAGCAGCCCGCTGAGCAGGGTGAGGAACGCGACGGGCAGCAGCAGCCAGTCGGCGAACAGCTTCATGGCCCGGACGGACGCCTCCACCGTCGCCGCATTCCCGGTGGTGGCCGCGGTGACGCCGAGGGCGAGCAGCCCGAGCGAGAGCCCGAGCCAGCCGGCCGAGGCGACGACATGGACGACGAGGGAGGCCCGGCGTGCGGGGCGGCTGAGTTTCACGGGCCCACCGTGCCCGCCACCGGGGGCGCGGGGCATCCGACGGCGGGAGTAAGCGCCCGTACTGGCGTGGGCGTACGCGGCGGGCTCCGGGAAGGCGGACGCGATCGGTTCGCCAGAGCCGTAGGCCGCCCACTCCCAGCAGGCGGACCCGGTCGGCTGGCCGGAGCCGCAGACGGCCCACCCGCAACAGACGGACACGATCAGCCCGCCGGAGCCGCAACCGGCCCACCCCCAGCACGCGAACACGATCGGCCCGCCCAAGCCACAGACAGCCCACCCCAGCAGGCAGACGCGACCGGCCCGCCCAAGCCAGAAACGACCCACTCCCAGCACGCGGCCCCGTCCGACGCGTCGCCAGGCGGCCCCTCCCCCTCACCGCGCGCCGCGCCCGATCCGTCCACCCACAGGACAGTTGTTCCCCCAGCCGGTAACCACCAGCCCCCACCTGCTCCTATGATGCCTGGGTGGTCAACCGTTCCTTCCGTCCCTCCCGCCCCCGTGGGGCCGCCCGGCCATGAGCGTGCGGCGGCGATCCGGATCCGTGGTACTGGGCCTGCTCGTGGCCCTCGCCACGCTCTTCGGCGTGGCCTGTCTGTGCGCCAGTACGAGCGCGCCGAAGGGCCCGCACGCCGGTGTCACGCAGGCCCGGTCCGCCGACCTCGCCACCCTCGCCGACGGCGGCCAGGGCCCCCAGGGTTTCGTGCTCGGGGCGAACGGCCAGGTACTCGATCTGGCCTGTCTCTCCCCAGGTCACCAGCAGTGTGACGGAACACCGGCGGTGGACACCCCGACCACGGGCCCGGTCCCCCAGCCGCAGCCGCTGGGGCTGCCCGCCCGGGTGGCGCCCGGCGAGGCCGGGGCCGCCCCGCCCGCCACCCGGTACGCGCCCCCGCCGCGCCCGCCCGATCTCCATGTCCTGCAAGTGCTGCGCACCTGATACCGGACACCGTCCTTCCACGGTTCCGACTGTTCGACCGGATCCCGCTCCGGCATCCGTCACCTTCCGCTGCACACAAAGGACTTCACCATGGCCTCGGCCACATCCAAGAACTCGAACGACGGCAAGAACCCGGGCCAGGGCAAGCCCGGCAGCAAGGCGGCCAAGGCCGCGTCGCGGCGTGCCCGAATAGAGGAGCAGCGCCGCGCCGAGAAGGCCCGCGAGCGGCGCGGACGCATCATCACCATCGCCGTGTCCACCGTGATCGTGCTCAGCCTGATCGGTGGTGGCTGGTATCTGCTCGACACCGCCAATCAGCAGGAGCAGGAGCAGGCCGCCCCGGTCGAGGGCGAGCAGACCTGGGACGACCTCAGCCAGAACCATGTGGAGAACGAGGTCGACTACCCGATGACCCCGCCGGTCGGCGGCGACCACAACGCGGTCTGGCAGAACTGCAACAGCGATGTCTACACCGAGGCCATCGCCAACGAGAACGCGGTGCACTCCCTGGAGCACGGCGCGGTCTGGATCACGTACAACGCCGATGTCGCGGACGCCGACGTCGAGTCGCTGACCGAGACGGTGCAGAGCACCCCTTACACGATGATCAGCCCGTACGAGGGCACCGAGTCACCGATCACGCTGTCCGCCTGGGGCATCCAGCTGGGGGTGACGGAGGCGTCCGACCCGCGGATCGACGAGTTCCTGGAGAAGTACGTCCAGGGCGCCCAGACCCCGGAGCCGGGCGCCGCCTGCACGGGCGGCATCGGCGCCTGACCCAGGCGGCGAGAACACGCCGACAGGCCCCGACGGCGGCAACACCTTCGACAGACCCCGACAGACCCCGACCGGCCGAACAGGCCCCGGCAGCCAGGCCCCGCGCCCGGCCGCCGGGGCCTGTCCCGTCCGTGCCGCCCCCCCGCCCCCACGCCCACCCCCACCCCATCTCCTAATCTACTTAGGACATACCATGGCGGAGTCCGGCCCGCCGTCCAGCGAAAGAACGCCCCATGCGCACCCCGCTCCGCTCCCTCGCCGCCGCTGCCGCCACCGGGGTCGCCCTCGCGGTCACCCTCACCGCCTGCTCGTCCGGCACCGGCACCGGGGCGGACGCGGACCCCGCCGAGGTCACCGTCAGCCATGTGCACGGCCTGGGCATCGACCCGGCCGACGGGCTGCTGTACGTGGCGACGCACGAGGGGGTGGTGGCCGTCGACGAGGGCGGCGGGGCCCGCCGGGTGAGCGACAAGGCCGACTACATGGGCTTCACCGTCGCCGGGGCGGGCACCTTCCTGGGCAGCGGCCATCCGGCGCCGGGCGGCGACGGCCCCGGCAACCGGGGGCTGATCGAGTCCACCGACTCCGGCACGACCTGGCGCACCCGCTCCCTGGCCGGCACCACCGACTTCCACGCCCTCGAATACGCCCACGACACGGTGTACGGCTACGACAGCACCAACGGTGTCCTGCGGGTCAGCGCCGACCGCACCACCTGGGACACCCGGGCCGAACTCGCCGCCCTGGACATCGCGGTCAGCCCCGCGGACCCGGAACTCGTCCTGGCCACCACGGAGTCCGGGATCGCCCGCAGCACCGACGGCGGACGCACCTTCACCGAGGGCTCCGCCCCCGTCATGGGCTTCCTCTCCTGGCCCCGCGCCACCGTCCTGTACGGCCTCGACCAGTCCGGCGCCCTGCACCGCAGCGCCGACGGCGGCGCGAACTGGACCCCGTCCGGCACGGTCCCCGGCGGCCCCCCGCAGGCACTGACCGCCGTGGACGCCGACCGGATCCTGGCCGCCACCCAGGACGGGGTCTACGAGTCCCGCGACGGCGGCAGGACCTTCACCGCACGCCTCCCGGTCTCCGGCACGGCCCACTGACCCACCCGGCCCCGCACAACCTCCCTCCGCCCCGCACGTCCTACTTCCCGGGAGGGGATCCCGGGAACGGATCCGATCCCGGGGGGTGCGTATGAGCGTCGAGAAGCAACTGGCCCACTTTCTGCGGGCGCTGGCGACCGGCGACCGCTGGCAGCGGGCCGCGGCGGCGAAGGGCCTCGGCGCGCTCGGGCGGCCCGAGCACGCGCCGGTGCTGGTCGCCTCGGCCGCCGACCCGGCCCCGGAGGTGCGCGAGGGGGCGGCGGCCGGACTGGCCCGGCTGGGCGTGCCGGAGGCCGGGTACGCGGTGCTGCCGGGCCTGATGGCCGACCGGGACCCCTGGGTACGGCGGCGGGCCTCCCTCTCCGCGGCCCGCCTCGGTCTGCGCGGCCCGCGCGTCCGGGACGCCTTCACCGCTCTGCTCCAGGACCCCGATCACCATCTGCGGATCAACGCCCTGGACGGGCTGCGGGCGTTCGGTGTGCCGGGGGACGCGGCGGGGGTCGTCCGGCTGCTCGGCGACCCGGTGCCCGAGGTGTGGGGCCCGTTCGGCGTGCCGGGGGACGCGGCCGGGGTCGTCCAACTGCTCGGCGACCCGGTGCCCGAGGTGAGGGGCCGCGCGCGGAGCCTGCTCCACGACCACCGGGACGACCCCGCCGTCGACAAGGCTCTGCTGGACGCCGCCCGGTGGGGACCGGAGCTGGTCCGGGTACGGGCGCTGGAGCTGCTGCCGTCGGAGCGGACCGGGCGGCTTCTCGGCTCGCTGCTGACCGGGCTCGGCGACCCCTCGCCCGAGGTGCGGACGGCGGTCGTCGAGCGGCTGCTGTCCTCGGTGCGGGACGGAACGGCCCCGCCCGGCGCCGTGACGGACGCGCTCTTCGCCGCCCTCGCGGCCGAGCCCCACCCGCGCGTGGCCGCCCGCCTGCTGCACGGGCTCGCCCGCCCCGGTGAGGAGCGCCTCCTCGCCCCGGCCCGGCACCGCCTCGGCGACCCCCGCTCGGGTCCGTCGGCCGTCCACGCGCTCGGCGTCCTCGGCACCCGGGCCGCCGCCTCCGCGCTGCGGACCGCTCTCACCGACCGGACGCTGGACGGCCGGACCCGCGCGGCGGCGGCCGGGGCGTACGGCGGTACAGGGCGCCGGGACGCCGTGCCGCTGCTGCTGGGGCTGCTGGCGGAGGGGGACGGCGAGGTGCGGGCGGGGGCGGTGGACGGGCTCGGGGCGCTGGTGGAGGCGGGAGCCCGGCCCTGGGAGCGGGGGCCGGTGGCGCGGGCGCTGGTGGCATGCCTGGGGTCGGGGCGGGTCGCGTCCTGGCGGACGTACAACGCGCTGCTGGGGCTGGCGGAGGCGCTGCCGGGGCTGCGGGCCTTGGTGGACCGGGGGGCGGCTGCCGCGGCGCCCGCGGACATCCGGGCCGCCGCCCTCGCCCTGCTCGACCCGGACAACGCCACCGACGCGGACTCCGGGCATGATCTGGCGCGGTTCGTACGGGCCCTGGCCGATCCGGACGCCCCGGTGCGCGAGGCCGCGGCGGAGGGGCTGGCGCACACGGTGGCACGGACACGGACGCCGCCGCCGGACGCGGACCGGGTGCGGGAGCGGCTGACGGGGCTCGGGTCGGACGCCTCGCCGGGGGTGCGGGCGGCGGCCGGGGCGGCGCTGCGGGCGCTGGACGACTGCCGGTGACGCGGGCTCAGTCGGGTGGGAAGGGGCCGTCGGCCGCGAAGGCGAGGGCGGCGAAGCGTTCACCGATCCGGCGGTGGGTGGCCGCGTCCGGGTGGAGCTGGTCGGGGAGCGGGAGTTCGGCGGTGTCGGAGGGGCCGTAGAGGGCGCGGCCGTCGAGGTAGTGGAGCCGGGGGTCGTCGGCGGCGCGCTGGGCGACGATCCGGGCGAGGGCGTCGCGGACGACGGTCAGGGTGAGCTTGCCGAGCGGGACCTCGGCCGGGTCGCCCGCGGCGATGAAACGGGCCCGGCCGGTGGCGAGGGCGTCGAGGTCGGGGGCGGTGGGGCCGGGGGTGGTCTCGTGGAGGGGGCAGAGGAGGGGTGAGATCACCAGGAGGGGTGCGGTGGGGTGGCCCTCGCGCAGGGTGTCGAGGAATCCGTGCACCGCCGGGACGAACGCCCGCAGCCGCATCAGATCCAGGTTGACCACATTGATACCGATCTTGACGCTGAGCAGATCGGCGGGGGTGTCCCGCAGGGCGCGGGCGGTGAAGGGGTCGAGCAGGGCCCCGCCGCTCAGCCCGAGGTTGACGAGGTCCACCCCGGCGAGGGAGGCGGCGAGGGCGGGCCAGGTGGAGGTGGGGCTCGCGGCGTCGGAGCCATGGCTGATCGAGCTGCCGTGGTGCAGCCACACCCGGCGGCCCCGGTCCGGCAGGGGTGCCACGGGCGCGTCGGAGCGCAGCGCGAGCAGCTCGGTGACCTCGTTGTACGGCAGCCAGATCTCGATGTCCTTGGGTCCGGGGGGCAGCCCGGTGAGGTGGACGGTGCCGGGCGGGCCGGGGGTGATCTCGGTGGCGCCGGTGGTCATGTCGAGGGTGAGGGTGTTGCCGCCGGTGGCGGTGGCCTGGGCGGTGAGGCGGCCGTCGACGACCAGGTCGTACCGGCCGTCGGGGCGGGGCGGGACGCCGGTGTAGGCGCGTTTGGTGGGGAGGGTGTCGAGGGCGAGGGCGGTGGCGTCGGTGCGCAGGGCGAGCCGTACGCCGGAGGGCTGGGACTCGGCGAGCGCGATCTGGCCGTCGGGGCTCTGGGCGCGGGCGGCGGCGGGCAGCCGGTGCGGCAGCAGACCGCGCGGGGTCCGCTCCAGTTCGAGGGCGCCGCGCACGAGGTCGGCGGTGAGGGGGGTGGTGATCCAGGCGGGGTCGGTGGGGGCGGCGTTCATGGGCGGGTGCCTCGCTCGGTGGGGGTGGGGGCGGGCCAGGTGCGCAGCAGGGCGTCGAGGGCGTCGATGATCCGTTCCCAGGATTCCTGGGAGTCGGGGGCGCTGTGGCTGAAGCCACCGGCGAGTTCCAGGCTGACGTAGCCGTGGAAGACGCTGCCGAGCAGCCGGACGGCGTGGGTCTGGTCGGGGCCGGTGAGGTCGTAGCCGCGCAGGACGGCCCGCATCATCTGGGCGTGGCGGCCCCCGGCGCTCGCGGCGGCCTCCTCGGGGCCGAGCCGGAGCCGGGCGGCGGCGTAGCGGCCGGGGTGGGCGCGGGCGTAGTCGCGGTAGACGTCGGCGAAGGCGGCGAGGGCGTCCTTGCCGGCCCGGCCCGCAAGGGCGTCGGCGCCCCGGTCGGCCAGCTCCTGGAGGGCGTACAGCGCGATCCTGACCTTGAGGTCCTGGGAGTTGCGGACATGCGAGTAGAGGCTGGCGACCTTGACGTCGAAGCGTCTGGCCAGCGCGGACAGGGTGACCTCGGCGAAGCCGACCTCGTCGGCCAGCTCCGCACCGGCCTCGGTCAGCCGTTCCGCCGTGAGTCCCGCACGCGCCATGACTCTCCCCCTCCCGAACACCACTAGCCGAAAACCGAGCATCACTATGCATCTGCCTAATACCTTTAGGCAAATACAGAAAGCCCACCCCGGCCCCGCCGAAGCCCCCGATGGAGTGCGGCATCCCCAAGTCGCCCGGTGCGTCTGCCTGTTGTGGCTAGCGTCACCGCCATGGCCGGACCCTCTCTCGTCATCTCCCTCACCACCCTCCTCGAATACGCGATCGAACCCGCCGCCAAGAACGCCTCCGGGCATGTGCAGCGGTTCGACCGGCTCTTCCAGCCGGACGCGGTCGCCCAGCTCGACTTCCAGCACCCGGGCGTCTACGCGCTGCTGCTGTTCCACCCGGTGGCCGACGCCCCGATCGCCGAGTACGTCACCGCGAGCGGTGCGCTGGCGGCGGACAGCGGGCCGAGAATCATGGTGTTCTTCACCCTCGGCGTCCCGGCCCGCGCCCCCGTCCCGCTCCCCGCCGCCGCCCGCGATCCCTGGCTGGAGCTGGAGGTGGACCGGCATCCGGCGTACGCGATCCTGCGGACCCTGTTCGCCCCCGGGGCACCGCCCGCGCTGCCCGGGATCGTCTTCCTGAGCGGCCTCGACATCGACGAGGAGTCGGTCTACGTCCCCCTCCCCGGACTCCAGGACGGTCCCGGCGCCCGCGACCGGATCGCCGGGGCGCTGGCCGTCGCGGACGCGGCGGTGGGACAGGAGCTGCGGCGCAAACGATTCGCCGACGATCTCGCCGCGGCGCTGCTGCGCGCCCGGATCCCGTATGTCCGGTCGGGGCGCGGGGCGACCCGGGAGTTTCTGATCCGGGCGTTCCGGGTGGTCTCCCGGCACAAGGGCGACCTGGTGACGGCCGTGAACCTGGGGGTGGGCAAGCCATGACCCCGACGCCTGCCAGGCTGTTCACCACCGAGGTCCCGTCCGTGCTGGTGCGCGGCCTCGCCGAGCATCTGTTCCGCGAGATCCAGCTCCACGGCCGCCTCGGTGTGCCCCACTCCGGCGGTGCCGCGGCGCTGGAGCCCCTTCTCGGCCCCCGCACCTCGGTCATCCTGAAGGTGCTCCAGGCGCTGGAGCACAGCCTCGGCCTGCGGTTCTCCCCCGCCGCGGAGGTGGCGTACTTCCGGATCACCGATACCGAGACGGGCACCCTCACCCGCTGCGGGGCCGACGGGGACGGGCCGCTGCCCAGCGAGGCCGTGAAGTCCCTGATGGCGAGCTGGCACGTCCAGGCCCAGTTGGGCAAGCCACCGATCCAGGCCCTGACAGCCCTGCGCACCCACGCGGACAAGCATGGCTTCGCGGCGGCGGTGGACTGCCTCTTCGACCTCAACCAGTCGGGCTATCTGGGCGCGGGTGCCCTGCACACCCTCGCCGATGTCCTCGCCCGCGACGCCGGACGGCCGGATGTGCTGATCCAGCGCGGCTGGGCCGAGGTGGCGGCGCTGCGGGCGTGCGCCGACCTGGACGAGTGGGCCGGGCGGACGCAGGCCGCCGTACCCGCGCTGCACACCCTGTGCGCCCTGCTCAAGGCGGGCGAATCCGCCGTCGCGGTCCGCGCGGCCCGCGACCAGTTGGAGGAGATCGTCTGCGATGTGCCGTGGCTCCTCATGCACCGGCACGGCCTCGGTCTGCCGACCGTCATCGGCAGTGTCCTGGTCGGGGTCTCGGCCGGGCGGGCCGCGGCGGGCGAGGAGTGGGACGAGCGCGGGTTCACCGAGCGGTCGGCGGTGCCCGAGGAGGTGTACCGGGGGATCGCCCACCAGGACCCGGCCGGGATCGGGGCGATCCGCGCCCGCTGGTCGAGGCTGACCTGGAGGACCGTCACCCCCTGGATCACCCGCTTCCACCCCGGCAGGACCGTGGCCGAACTGCCCGGCAGCTACTTCGGTATCGCCGCCGACAGCTTGTACCCGAAGGAAGGCCGCCCCGACCTCACCACCGCCCTGGCCCCGCTCGACCCCCTCCTCGCCGGGCACCGCTATGACGAGGCCCTGGGCGTGCTCCTCCCGCTGCGCGAGCAGTTCCCCTACGCGGCCCAGGTGCACGCCCTGATCGCCATCGCCCACGACAACTCCGGCCGCCACGCGGACGCCCTCGAAGCGATCATGCCGGCGCTGGTGCTGATGCCGGAGATGGTGCGGTTCTGGACGGTCGGCGCGCGGATCGCGTACACCAACGGCTGTGAGAGCGACGCGATCATGATGGAGGCGGTGGCCCGGCTGCTGCGGTGGTGAGGCCGGGTCAGCCCTTGGGGACCGGTTCCGGGGCCGGGGCCGGGGCGCGCAGGGTGCGGACCGCCGGGGAGAGCAGGGCGGCGCCCGTCGCGGCGACCACCAGGACGGCACAGCAGACGAGGGCCGTTCCGGTGCCGAGGACGTCGGCGGCGGGGCCCGCCGCGAGCAGGCCGAGCGGGGCGAAGGCGAGGGAGCCGAACCATTCGTAGGAGCTGACCCGGGAGAGGGCCTCCTCCGGGATCTCGCGCTGGATGGTGGTCGCCCACAGCACACCGAAGACATCACCGGCGACCCCCGCGCAGAACATCGCGACGACGATCGTCCAGACCGGGGCGGGCCCGGCGAGCAGAAAGAGGGGTGCGGCGGCCGGGAAGGTGGCGAGAACCGCCACCAGCACCGGCCGCCGCACCCGCACCCGCGCGGCCAGCCCCGCCCCCGCGATGGTGCCGAGCGCCTGTCCGGCCACCACGACGGACCAGGCGCGGGCGCCCCCGAGTTCCTCCTCGGCGATGAGGGGCCCGAGGACACCGACGTTGGCGTTGAGGGCGGCGACGACGATCGCGTACTGGGCGACGACCACCCACAGCCACTGCCGGGAGGCGAACTCCCGCCGGCCCTCCTTCAGATCGGCCCAGCCCGAGGTCTGTTTCGGCGGGCGCCCGGCGATCCGCAGCCGGGCGGTGAGCAGGGCGCTGACGACGAACGAGGCCGCGTTCAGGGCGAGCGCCCAGCCCGCGCCGATCAGGGCGACCGTGACCCCTGACAGGGCGAGGCCGAGCAGGAGCGAGCTGTTGGTGGCGACCCGCAGCAGCCCGTTGGCCTCCTGGAGCCGCTCCCCCTGCACCACCAGGGCGTGTCTGACGGATATCCGTGGGGAAGGAGCGGCGTTCGGTGCGTGCTCTCGGTGTGCGGTGTGGAGGGTCATGTGGCGGAGCCACCTGGCCCTTCGCACCGTGCGGCGACTGGGGGTCCCCCCTCTGGGGGAGGGTGCCGGGCGTCGCGACGCCGCGGAGATCCGTCAGACACGCCCTCGGGGGACGAGTCCGTCCATCGCCGGGGAGAACAGCGCGGTCGCGGTCCCGGCGACCACCGCCAGCGCGCACAGGGCGAGCAGCGGGGCGTGTCCCGTCAGGGTGAGCGCCGCGAGTCCGGCGTAGGCCGCCGCGCCGATCACATCGGCGACCACCATCAGCCGGGCCCGGGACATCCGGTCGGCGACGACCCCGCCGAGCAGGATGAACAGCAGCTGGGGCAGCGCCTGGCAGGCGAGGACCAGCGAGAGTCTGCCGGGGGTGGCGTCCGGGAGGGCGAGCACGGCGAAGCCGAGGGCCACCCGGGCGAAGCCGTTGCCGAGGACGGAGATGGAGCGGGCGGCGGCGAGCAGCAGAAACTGCCCGTCGCGCCACAGGGCCGTACGGTCCGCCGGGGTCGCAGAGGTCACGGACCGGGACTGTACGAGGCGGCCGGACCGGGCGGGTCGGCTATCGGCCACCTCGTACGGCGGGCCCGGAACTAGGCGGTGACGGCCGCCGGAAACGTCGGGTACTCGACGCCCGAGACATGCTGGACGACCCGGATGACCTGGCAGGAGTAGCCGAACTCGTTGTCGTACCAGAGGTAGAGGATCGCGTTGTCGCCCTCGACCTTGGTGGCGCCCGCGTCGACCACGGAGGCGTGGCGGGAGCCGATGAAGTCGCTGGAGACGGCGTCGGGGGCGGTGATGAAGTCGATCTGGCGCTTGAGCGGCGAGGTGAGCGAGATCTCGCGGAGATGGTCGAGGACGTCCTCGCGGGTGGTCTCCCGGGCGAGCTGGAGATTGAGGATGGCGATGGAGACGTCCGGGACGGGGACGCGGATCGAGCTGCCGGTGATCCGGGCCTTGAGGTCGGGCAGCGCCTTGCTGACGGCGGAGGCGGCGCCGGTCTCGGTGATGACCATGTTGAGCGGCGCGGAGCGGCCCCGGCGGTCGGACTTGTGGTAGTTGTCCAGCAGGTTCTGGTCGTTGGTGAACGAGTGGACGGTCTCCACATGCCCGCGCAGCACGCCGTACTCGTCGTCCATCGCCTTCAGCGGGGGCACGATCGCGTTGGTGGTGCAGGAGGCGCAGGACAGGATCCGCTCGTCCGGCTTGATCGTGTCGTGGTTGACGCCGTGCACGATGTTCGGGACATCGCCCTTGCCGGGGGCGGTGAGGACGACCTTCTCGATGCCGGGGCGCAGATGGTTCGAGAGGCCCTCGCGGTCGCGCCACTTGCCGGTGTTGTCGATCAGGATGGCGTTCTTGATGCCGTACGCCGTGTAGTCGATCTCGGCCGGGCTGTCGGCGTAGATGACCTTGATCTCATTGCCGTTGGCGACGATGGTGCTGGTGGCCTCGTCGACGGTGATGGTGCCGTGGAACGGGCCGTGGATGGAGTCGCGGCGCAGCAGTGAGGCGCGCTTGACCAGGTCCTGGCCGCCGCTGTCGCGGACGACGATGGCGCGCAGCCGCAGCCCGTTGCCGGAGCCGGTCTTCTCGATGAGGAGCCGGGCGACGAGTCGGCCGATCCGTCCGAAGCCGTAGAGGACGACATCGCGGGGCTCGCGGCAGGCGATCTTGTCGTCGCCGGTGGCCCCGGCGACCTCCTCGGCGGTGAACTCCGCGACGCTCAGACCCCGGCTGTCGGCGCGGTAGGTCGCGGCGAGCATGCCGAGGTCGATCTGGGAGGGGCCGAGGTCGAGCGTGGTGAGCGCCTGGAGGAACGGCATGGTGTCGGTGACCGACAGTTCCTCACCGGCTATCTGGCGGGCGAATCGGTGGGTCTTGAGGATGCTCACCACCGATTTGTTCACCAAGGAGCGGCTGTGCAGCAGGACGGTCACGTCCCGCTCGCGTTGCAGCTTCCCGATGATCGGGATCATCGACTCCGCGATCTCCTCGCGGGTCTTCCAGTTGGTGAACGACTCGTCATTGACGGTCACAGGCGCAGTCACAGGCGTATCTTTCGAGCTAGGAGGCGCTCATATGGTAACCGGGCCGGTTCCGGGTGCCGCGAGGGGCCGCCGCCCGGCCCGCAGCCCGGCCCGCGACCTCAGTGCTTCAGCTCCGCCAGCCAGCGCACCAGCAGCCCGTTGACCTCGTCAGGCCGCTCCTGCTGGACGAAGTGCCCGGCGCCGTCCAGGATGTGCGACCCGGCCAGTGCGGGCAGGGTGTGCGGGTACGCCTCGATCGCGGGGGCGAGCCAGGTCAGGGAGGCGTCGAGGGCGCCCCCGATGAACAGGGACGGCTGGGTGATCGGCGCACCGGCGTGGGCGGTGAGGTCGGCCCAGTCCCGGTCCATGTTCCGGTAGCGGTTGAGGGCGCCGGTCAGCCCGGTGCGCTCGAACTCGGCGGCGAAGACATCCAGCTCCGCGTCCCCGAGCCAGGCGGGGCGGGGCCCGGACGACGGGAAGCGGTCGCGCAGGGTGCCGCCCGGGGCGACGAAGTACGGGGAGGGGGCGTCCGGGGCGGGCATGGTCCCGGCGGACAGGGCCGCGTAGAACCCGGCGAGCCAGCCCCGCACATCGGGTTCGATCTCACGCTCGGCACGGCCGGGGGCCTGGAAATAGGAGACATAGAACTCCTCGCCGCCCTCCCCCTCCCTCTCCCCGCCCATCGCCGCGAAGATCTCACCGGGCCGGGGGCCACCGGGCGGGCTGTACGGGACGCTCAACAGGCCGACCGCGCGGAAGAGGTCCGGGCGCAGCAGGGCGGCGGTCGCGGCGATGTTCGCGCCCCAGTCGTGGCCGACGATCACCGCGGAGCGCTCTCCGAGCCCCTCGACCACGGCGACGGCGTCCGCCACCAGGTCCAGCATCCGGTACGCGGCGGGGTCGGCGGGGCGCGAGGAACGACCGTAGCCGCGTACGTCGAGGGCGGCGGCGCGGTATCCGGCCCCGGCGAGGGCGGGGAGCTGATGCCGCCAGGAGTACCAGCCCTCGGGGAACCCGTGGACGAGCAGCACGAGGGGGCCGCCGCCCTGCTCCACCAGGTGGGTCCGTCCGGCGGGGGTGGGGAGGAGACGGTGGGTGGGGGCGGGAGTGGGGACGGGGGCTGCGGGCATGGTGCTCCTCCGGGGCCGGGCTCGGGCGGTGCGGTGGGTGCCGACGGGGTCGATCCTGCGGGGGAGGGCGGCGGCCACGCGAAGGGGGTTGCCGTTCCGGCAAGTCGGCAGCGGGGGGGCCGCGCGGCGGGAGTCGGTGGGGTGGGGTGGGGCGGGGAAGCGCAGGAGTCGGCGGCGTGGGCCGGGTTTGGGGCGGCGTGGGAGGCGAGCCTGGCCCGGGAGTCGGGGGGCTCAGCGGGGCGCGGGCGGCTCGTGGAGGCCGAAGGCCGAGCCCTGGTCGTCACGGCAGAGCTTGAAGCACCCGAACCGGGCGGCGGAGCCGGAGTCTCCCCCGCCCTCCTCCCCGCCCTCCGCGCCCTCCCCGACCTCCCCGCTTTCGTCGCCGAGTTCCTCGATGGTGCCGCCGAGGGCGAGCACCCGGGCGACGGCCGCGTCCAGGTCGTCCACCCGGAAGAAGAGATACGGCGAGGCACCCGCGTCCCCGCCGTGCATCCCGCCGGGGAGCCCCGGGGTGCCGATCGCATACCCGTGTCCGCTCGGGCCGGGCCGGAGGTCCCAGCCGAAGAGCGGCCCGTAGAAGGCCCGCCCCCGCTCGGGGTCGTCCACGCCGATCTCGAAGAAGCTCGGTTCACCCGTCATCGCATGCCTCCTGGCGAGGGTCGGGCCGGTGCTGCTCCCACCGTACGCAGCGCTCCGGACCGTGTCCCGGGCACGGCCTGCCGTTGACAGGGGCAAGTGTGAGTGATTGAGTACTCACATGGCCACCACGGAACAGCGTCGACTCTCCACCGCCGAGGAACGCCGGGAGACCGTGCTGCGGACCGCCATCGGGGCGTTCGCGGCGCGGGGCTACTTCGGCACCACGACCTCGGAGGTGGCGAAGGCGGCCGGTATCTCGCAGGCGTATGTCTACCGGCTCTTCCCGAACAAGGAGGCGCTGTTCACGGCGGTCGTCGAGCACTGCTTCGTACGGGTGCGGGCGGCCTTCGAGGAGGGCGCGGCGCGGGCGACGAGCGGTGCGCCGGAGGCGGTGCTCGACTCGATGGGCGACTCCTACGCCCGGCTGATCAGCGACAAGGACCTGCTGATGGTCCAGTTGCACGCCCAGGCGGCGGCGGTCTCCGAGCCCGCGGTGCGCGAGGCGGTCCGGGCCGGGTACGCGCGGGCGGTGGAGTATGTGCGGGGCGCGTCCGGCGGCAGCGCCGAGCAGGTCCAGCGGTTCTTCGCGACGGGCATGCTCTGCCATCTCATCGTGGCGATCGGCGCCGACGAGATGGACGGCCCATGGATCCGCACCCTGGCGGCGGGCATCACCCACTACTGACACCTTCCGCCACCCCGGGCGATCGGTCGACCCTGTCGACCGTCGCCCTCTCTCAGGACAAGAGAGTGAGTGATCGACCACTTTCCCTCTCCGAGCCATGCAGGAGGACATCATGAACAACACCACCACCCAGGCCACCGAGATCGTGCTGCCGGCCGTCGGGGAGCCCGAGTCGCTCGTCACGCGGGTCCGGGAGCTGCCGCAGCCCGGCCCGGGGCAGGCGCTGGTGCGGATGGAGGCGAGCGGGGTCTCCTTCGCCGAGCAGCAGATGCGCCGAGGGAAGTACTACGACATGCCGGCCTTCCCCTTCGTCCCGGGCTACGACGTCGTCGGCGTGGTCGAGGAACTGGGCCCGCCGGTGCCGGGGCAGCCCGGGATCGCGGTGGGCGCGCGGGTCGCCGCGCTGACCAAGACCGGCGGCTGGGCGGACCGGATGCTGCTGGACAGCCGCGATCTGGTGCCGGTGCCGGACGGGGTCAGCGCTGTCGACGCCGAGTCGCTGGTGACCAACGGGGCGACGGCCTGGCGGATGCTGTTCCGCACGGCCCAGGTCCGTTCCGGCGACACGGTGGTGGTGCACGGGGCGAACGGCGGGGTGGGCAGTGTGCTGGTGCAGCTGGCCCGCGCGCACGGCGTCCGGGTGATCGGCACCGCGTCCGCCCGCAACCAGGAGGCGGTGGCCGCGATGGGCGCCGAGCCCCTCGACTACCGGGGCGATGTCCCCGCCGGGGTGCGCGCGCTGGCCCCGGGCGGAGTGGCCGCGGTCTTCGACCATGTGGGCGGCAAGGGCATCAAGGACTCCTGGCGGATGCTGGCCCCGGGCGGCACGCTCGTCTCCTACGGCAGTGCCTCCACCCGCGACCGGGCGGGCAACGGCACGCTGACCGTGCTCGGGCTGGTGGCGAAGCTGGCGCTGTGGAACGCGCTGCCGAACGGGCGCGGGGCGCACTTCTTCAATCTGTGGGCCGGGAAGGCCCGCCGCCCCGAACGCTACCGGGCCGAACTGCGGGCGGACCTTGAGCAGGTGTTCGCGCTGCTGCGCTCCGGCGGGATCGCGGCGAAGGTGGACCGCGCGTTCCCCCTGAGCGAGGCGGCCGAGGCCCTGCGGTACGCGGAGTCGGGGGCGGTGGTGGGGAAGGTGGTGATCAGGGGGGAGGAGTGAGGTGGGGGGCGTGAGGCGGGGGGGGCGACCGCCACCCCGGTGCGGGGGGGGCCGACCGCCACCTCGGTGCCCGGCATCGGCAGCGCACCACCCCGCCCGCCCCTCAAGGCCCCGGCGTCAGCCGTTCACCACCCCCTTCACATCCCGCAGATCGACGTACTTGAAGCCCGTGGACTCGCGGTCGCCGTCCGTCGGGGTCTCCTGACCGTCCTGGACGACGAGCAGGCCCTTCGGATAGCGCTTGCCGAGGGGGGCGTCGAGGATCGCGGCGCCGTCGCAGACCTCCGAGCCGTCCAGGGTGGCCGAGGCCGCGGTGATCCGGAAGGCGGCCCGGTAGGCGTTGCCCGTGCTCGGCTCGCGGTCGTAGGCGATGAAGGTGTTGTCGCCCTGGCCGGAGGCGAGCAGTCGGCCGGGGCGGTCCAGGAGGGTCAGGCCCTCGACATCGGCGGCCAGATGGTCACCGCCGAAGCCGGGGTCCGCGCCGGGGACGCACTCCTCGGTCTCCTCGTCGTAGGTGCCGGGCACGCCGAACTCCCGGACCTTGTCCATGAGGACGGGACGGCCCGTCAGGTCGGCGCGCAGCCGCCAGATGCCGACGTCCTCCTGACCGGCGTACAGCGTGCCGTTCGTGGGGTCGACGACCATGCCCTCGACCTGCGGGAGTTCGTCGGGCTCGCCGCAGGGCGTCCAGGTGGTGCCGTCGGGGAGGGGGAAGGCGGCGGGGAGGGTCAGGGTGCGGACGGTGCGGTAACCGACCTTCCCGCCCTCGGCCGGGGTCAGCTCCAGGAGCGCGAGCCGGGTGCCGCTGCGCTGGCTGACCAGCGCGTAGGAGCGGCCGGTACGGGGGTCGGTCCAGGTGGCGAGGCCGTAGACGGTGTGCTGGTCGTCGATCTCGTCCTGGGTGGTGTTGAAGACGGGCTCGGCGGCCGGGTCGGTGACATCCCTGAGCGGGGCGCCGGGGCGGTCGCCGTCGACGCGGTAGATCCGCAGCCGGTCGCGGCCCCGGTCGCTCACCACGGCGAGATCGGCGCGGGCGCCGGTCAGCCGGGTGCCGAGGACGAGATCGACGTTGTTGAAGCGGCCGGGAGCGTCGTCCGCGCCGGGCGCGGGCGGGGCGGCTATGGACTGGACCTCGCGGGCGGCGAGGTCATAGACGCGCAGGCCGCCCTCCTTGGCGGTGGCGACGACCAGGCTGCGGTCCGGGTCGGCGACGTTGCGCCAGATCGCGGGGTCGTCCGCGTTGGCGTTGCCGCCTGCCTCGTCGTCGTACAGGGCGGCCGTCTCGGCGCGGGGCAGGACGGTGGGTGGTCCGGCGGCCCCGGCGGGCGTCGCCCAGGCCATGGCCACGGCCAGCACCGCGCCGAGTGCCGGCCAGGTGCCTCGCAGCGTCTGACGCATCGTCACAGTCGGTCCCTTCTGGGATGGTGGACGGACGGCGACGACCCTCTCGGTGGGCGGCCGACGCACGCGAACCGGGTTCCGAACGGACGGTGAACGCCCGGCGAAGCCTCCTCCAACGGGCCTCTCGCACGCCCCGGTTCACCCCGCCCGGTGCGTCACCCGTCCCCCGGTCACCGTCAGCCGGATCTCCGCCTCGGTGATCTCGTCGGCGGGGGCGTGGACCGGGTCGAGTCCGAGCGCGGTGAGGTCGGCGCGGTGGCCGACGGCGATCCGGCCGGCGACCGCCGACTCGCCCGCCGCGCGGGCCGCGTGGGTGGTGAGGCCCTCCAGCGCCTCCAGGCCGGTCAGCCCGGCACTGCGGGCGGCGGCGCCCCGGGGGGCGAGGGCGGCGGCGAGGACGGTACGGGGGTCGTAGGGGGCGATGGGCCAGTCCGAGCCGAGGGCGACCGTGGCGCCCGCGTCCCGCAGGTCCCGCAGCCGCCAGGCGCGCCCGGCGCGGGACCCGCCGAGCCGCCGGGACCATTCGTCTGTGCCGTCGGCGCGGGTGTACGCGGCGTGCGGCGGCTGCATGGAGGCGGCCACGTCCAGCGCGGCGAAGCGCGGCAGCAGCTCGTCCGGCGCGGTCTCGATGTGCTCGATCCGGTGGGCGCCGCGCCCGCTGGGCCCGAGCCCGGCCACCACGTCCAGGACGTTGCGCACCGCCGCGTCGCCGATGGCGTGGGTGGCGGTGCGCACCCCGGCCTCGTGCAGCCGCCGTACGGCCGCCGAGTACGCCTCGGGGTCGGGCCAGAAGGCGTCGGTGCCCTCGCCGTGGCAGTCGGCGTGCTCCAGCCAGGCGGTGCCGCCCTCGACGGTGCCGTCCATGAAGAGCTTGACGCCGTCGACGGTCCAGTGGCGCCCGCCGCGGCCCTGGAGGGCGATCAGTTCCTCCAGGCCGTCCTGGTCGGTGCCGGGCATGCACCAGGGGGCGAACCGCAGCCGCAGCGGCAGAACCGTCTCCTCGGCCACGGCGGTGACCAGATCGAGATCGCCGCCGTCCATGACATGGGCGCCGGTCAGGCCGGTCGCGGCCATCCCGGTGAGCAGATCGAGCAGGCGGGTGCGGCGCTCGGCGTAGGACGGGCGCGGCAGCACGGCGGTGACCAGGTCCATCGCCGCGTGCTCCACCAATTGGCCGGTGGGGCGTCCGGCGCTGTCGCAGACGATCTCGGAGCGCTGGGCGAAGTCACGGGGCCCGGTGACGCCCGCGGCGGCGAGGGCGGCGCCGGTGGCGAGGGCCGAGTGGGCGTCGTAGAGGCGGAGGAAGGCCGGGGTGTCGCCGAGGACGTCCTCGATCAGGTCGCGGTGGACGGGCCGCCCCTCGAAGGCGTTGTGGTCCAGGCCGTACCCGAGGACCCAGCCGCCGGTCCGGACCGCCCCGGCGAGCGCGGAGCGCAGGGCGGCGAGGTCGGTGACCCCGGACAGATCGGTGCCGGTCGCCATCTCCAGGCCCCACACCGGGTGGCTGTGCGCGTCGGTCAGTCCGGGGACGAGGTGGGCGCCGTCCAGCCTGATCATCTCGGTGCCGGGTCCGCGCAGGTCGCGTACGTCCGCCTCGTCGCCGACCGCGCTGATCAGACCGCCGGTGACGGCGACGGCGGTGGCGGCGGGCCGGGCGGGGTCGAGGGTACGGACTCGGGCGCCGGCGAGGATCAGGTCGGCGGTGGGCATGCGGTGGACTCCCTTGCGCGGTGCGGCGGAACGGCGGTGTGGCGGTATGTCGGTGTGGCGGTACGACGGTGTGGCGGTGTGGTGGAACAGCTGCGGCTGATGCTGGCCGGCGGTCCCAGCATGCCTGGTGGGCCCACCCACGGCGGAGCAGGGCCGTACCCCGGACCTGTCATGGAGACGGATCCGGGGCACGGCGGCGGGGCGGCACGGCGGCAGGGTGGGCGCGGGTCAGGGGAAGCGCGTCACCTTCGACGGGATCGTGTTGGTGCCCGAGGTCGGCGCCCCGGTGTCATTGATGACATGGGCGTACTGACCCATGCCGCCCAGGGAGATCACCATCAGATGGTTCATCCGGACCCCAGGTCTGACCGGGACCTGGAAGCCGTGGTGCTGGACGATGCTCGGATCCGAGGTGTAGTTGGAGTAGCTGCCCAGCGCCCACGCCTCATGGGTGGTGACACTGTCGGCGACCTTGTAGGCCGCGTACCCGACGATGCCGTCATGGGTGATGGCGGCGGCGTTCGGGGCGTCGTACGCCTTCTCGTTCTGGAAGAAGACGGTCCGGCCGCGTTCGCCGCTCCAGTAGACGTCGTATTTGTTGAAGTGTTCGACGAACAGGCCGGTGGCGAGGACGTCGTCGCCGTTGACCCGCAGGCCGTAGTCGGCGCGGTTGGTCTCCCAGCCGACGCCGGCGCCGTGGTCCGCGCGCCAGATCCAGGTGTGGTCGATGAGGACGTCGTCGCTGTTGATCACCATGGAGTCGGTGGCGAGGCCGGGTCCGGCGCCGCCGATGCGGATGAAGACATCCTGGATGGTGGTGGGGTTGGCGGCGTGGTCGGCGGAGGAGCCCGGTTCGCCGACCCTCAGCAGGGTGTCGGACCTGACCGGCCCGGCGTCGATGAGGAACCCGGCGAGCCGCACGCCGTCCACGTCGGCCACATGCAGGGCGTCGATGCCGTTGTCCGGGACGAGGGTGGCGAGACCGAGGCCGAGGACGACGGTGTCGGCCCGGTTGACCTGGATGGTCCGGTCGAGGTGGTAGACGCCCGGGGTGAAGAGCAGATGGAGGCCCTGGGCGAGGGCGGCGTTGATGGTGGCGGCGGTGGCGCCGGGCTTGACCACGTAGAACTGGTCCAGCGGCAGCGAGGTGCCGCCCGCGTTGGCCGGCCAGGACACCCCGCGCGCGTTGGTGCGTTTGGCGGGCACCCGCACCTTGTACTCACCGCCGTCCAGGTACAGGAACGGCTTCTCGCGGGAGATCGGGGTGGTGTCCATGGTGGTGTACGGGCCGGTGTCGAAGTTGGTGGCCGGGGCGCCCTCGACGCCGGTGAAGGTGTGGTTCCAGACGCCGTTGGTCCAGCCGCCCACGGAGCTGTCGCGGGTGTACCACTGCTGCTGGGAGTACGGGCCCACCGTGCCGTCGATCTTCGAGTCGGCGATATAGCCGCCGGAGGCCCAGCCGTAGCCGTTGGGGGCGAGGTTGAGGCCGCCCTTGACGTGCATCCGGCGGAAGGGCGCGGCCTGGGCGACGGCCCAGCGGTCGGTGCCGTTGACCGGGGTGAGGGCGAGGTTCTCGGCGGAGCGCCAGAAGTTCTGGGTGGCGTTGCCGTTGAACCAGCCCGCGTCGACGGTGATGTCACCGTTGATCTGGGTGTCGTCGGGGTTGAGTCCGAGACCGGAGACCGAGGTGTAGAAGCCGAGCTGGGCGTTGATGCCGTGGTAGGTGCCCGGCTTCAGCAGGAACTGGTAGCGGCCGGAGCCGAACTGGTCGGACTCCTGCCGGGCGAAGACCTCGTCGAACTTCTGCTGGATCCCCGGGGTGGAGGGATCCATGACGATCACGTTCGGCCCGAGGTCGCCGCCGCCCTGGATGGGCCCGGTGCCGCCGGTGGTGGTGTGCACGGCCACGTCCCACAGGGAGTAACCCCAGCCGGTGGCGCGGGCGGTGCCGTGCACCCGGAGATAGCGGCCCGATCCGGCCACGTCGTACGACACCTGCCCGCCGGTCCCGCCGGTGACGGTCCGCAGGGTCGTCCAGCCCTGTCCGTCGGTGGAGGTCTGGAGGGTGAAGTCCCGGGCGTGGGCGGTCTCCCAGGTCAGGTCGATCCGGCACAGTTCCTTGACCGACCCCAGGTCGACCTGGACCCACTGCGGGTCGCTGAACTGGCTGGACCAGCGGGTCCCGGCGTCCCCGTCGAACGCGGCGGACGCGGGGGTGCCCGCGTGCTCGACGGAGGAGGCGGTGGCGGGCCGCCCCCGGGCGGCGTCGGCGCTGTCACAGGCGACGGCGGCGTCGGCGGGGACCGCCGCGGTGGCGGTGGCGGTGGAGGAGGGCAGGGTGAGCAGCGCGGCGGTGGCGACGAGGACGGCCCCCAGACACCCGAGCCGGGTCCGACGTCCCGTCCGACTTCCGGTGCGGCTTCCGGTCCGGCTTCCCGTCCGGCCTCCGGTCCTGTCTCCGGCCGCGCTTCCGGTCGGGGTTCCGGTCGCGCCTCCCGTCCGAGTTCCCGTCCGGTCTCCGGTCGGGGTTCCGGTCGGGCTTCCGGTCGCGCCTTCCGTCCGACTTCCGGTCCGGTCTCCGGTCGGGCTTCCGGTCGCGCCTTCCGCCCGGCTTGCGGTCCGGCCTCCGGTCCGGTCTCCGGCCGCGCTTCCCGCCCGGCTTGCGGTCCGGTCTCCCATCCGGCTTCCCGTCCGGCTTCCGGTCCGGTTTCTCGCCTGGTCTCTCGTACGGCGTCTCATGCGGCTCCTCTGATGGGGCGTGAGGTGACACTCGGGTGTGCGGGGTCGGCCCCGCCGGGCACGCGATGTGCTCGGGCGGGGCTGTGGTGCCGTGCGGTGGTGCGGGTGGCTCGCGCGGGCGGAACAGGCGGAGCTGCGGTGCGGTGGTACTCGTGGCCGTCCGCGGGCTGAGCGGCTGGCTGTGGTGCGGGGTGGCCAAACGCGGGCGGTACGGGGGTGCTGCCGTGGTGCTGGTGGCCGTGCGCGGGCTGAACGGGCACAGCTCCCGTGCTGCGCCGCAGTCGGCCGGACACGGACGCAACAACCAGAGCCACCCCGGCGGAGCCGAGCGCTCTGCGCGTGCGGGGCGTGCGGCAGGGTTCACGGCACGCCGGACAGCGGGCCACGGCGTCCCGGCATCGTCCGAACGCCTCACCCACGCGGCTTACTTCAGGACGTGATTTAAGTGATGACGCAACCATCCGGCAAGCCCTTGGTACGGATTCGCAGCGATTCGTGTGCGCCGGGCGCCTCCCCGCGCACCACCCCGGCACCTCTCACCCCGATTCACCCCGGTTCACCCCGACGCGGAAGGCGTGGGAGAGCTGTTCATGGAACAGGGCACCCGGGGCTGCCTAGGCTGAGGCGGACGGCGCCGAGCGAGGAGGGCCTCGGGACCTTGAGCAGCACGGACGAGGATGCCGCGGAAGCGGTACGGCGGCTGACCGGACGCCGGGTCGAGCGGGTGCGCGGGGTGTCCGGGGCGGTCGCCGAGGCCGGTCTCGACGACGGCCGGTCGGTGATGGCCAAGCGGGGTTCGGGCCCGGACGCGGTCCGCGCCGAGGCGGCGGGGCTGCGATGGCTGGCGGACGCCGGGACCGTACGGGTGCCGGCGGTGCTGGGGCTGGACGGGGAGTGGCTGGTGACCGAGCGGGTCGACTCCGGCCCGCCCGGCGTCGCGGCGGCCCTGCGGTTCGGGCGGGAGCTGGCCGCGCTGCACGACGCCGGGGCGCCCGCGTTCGGGGCGGCACCGCCGGGCGGGCCGGGCGCGGCCTACATCGGGCTGGCGCCGATGCGGAACAGCCCGGCCGGGGCGTGGCCGGATTGGTACGCCGCCGAGCGGGTGCTGCCGTATCTGCGCAGCGCGGTGGACCGGGGGACGCTCAGCGCGGCCGAGGGACGGGTGGTGGAGCGGGTCTGCGCGCGGCTGCCGGAGCTGGCGGGACCCGCGGAGCCGCCCGCGCGGCTGCACGGCGATCTGTGGAACGGCAATGTGCTCTGGGGCGCCGACGGCCATGCGTGGGTGATCGACCCGGCGGCGCACGGCGGTCACCGCGAGACGGATCTCGCGATGCTGGACCTCTTCGGCTGCCCCCATCTGGACGCCGTACTGGACGGCTACCAGGAGCGGGCCCCACTGGCCGACGGCTGGCCCGCCCGCGTCCCCCTGCACCAGCTCTTCCCGCTGCTGGTCCATGTGGTGCTGTTCGGACGGGCGTACGCGGGACGGACGATGGCGGCGGCGCGGGCGGCGCTGGGCGGCTGAGGGGACCCGAGGCCGAGAGGGACCCGGGGCTGAGGGGGCCCCAGGACCGGGCCCTAACCGACATCCCCGGCGTGTCGCGTGCAGGGCTGCCGCACCCCCGGGCGGGTCGCCCCAGGTGAGCGGCGTTCCCGTCAGCACCCCGGGCGCGTCCCCCGGCAACGCCACCCTCCCGCCCCCGCAGCAACACCCACACCCCACCCGGCACACCCCCACCCAACACCCCCCACATCCACCCACCCCACCCCACCCCACCCAACGCACCCCCACCCCCCGCCCCAGCCCCACGCTCCCCGGATTGATCTCACTCCCCCCGTCCGAGGGCTTCCGCCCCCGGCGTCGGTGCTACAGGATGCCTGCCTGACCGTCCGCGCGGCGGGCGGGGAAGCGGCGCTGTGCGCCGAGGGGGCAGGGGGCGTGGATGCGCGTCAGGGTGCGGAGCCGGCGGCGGGTGGCGCATTCTTGCTGTGTCGCCTGCGCGGCGCAGGGACGAGGTAGGGCCGGATGACTGCGAGCGCCGAGGACCCGCACGGGACGCCTGACCGGCTGGCCGCGCTGCTGATGGAGACCGCGGCGGAGGCGGCGGGCGTGGTGGGCGCGCGTGTCGTGGGCCTGTATCTGCGCTCCGCCGATCCCCAGATACTGCGGTTGGCGGCGCTGACCGGCGTCCCCGGTCCCCTGTTCCGCCCCTGGTGGCAGGTGCACGCCAACCGCCCGGTGCCGATCGCGGACACGTTCCGGCTCGGCGTCCAGATCGTGCTGCCGAACGCGACGGAGACGATGCGGCGCTATCCGCAGTTCGCGGCGGCCCTGCCGTTCCCCTTCGGGGTGCTCAGCGTGCCGGTGCCGGGGGCGGGCGAGGTCTGCGGCGCGTTCACCGCCCTGCTGCCCCCCGTGACGGACGCGACGGGGCTGCTGGCCGAGCGGGACCGGCTGTCCCGGCTGGCCGAGGAGCTGGGCGGACGGCTGCGCGCCCTGGCCCGCGCCGGGACGCCTCCCGTCTGGGACGCCCGGCCGCTGAGCACCCGGCCGCCGACCGCGCCGCCCGGTGCCGCGCGGATCGGCCGGTTCACCTGGGACCCCGTCACCGGCGCGGTCACGGTGGACGACGCCGTGCGCGCGCTGCTGGGGCCGGCGGCCGGGCCGCCGCCGGAGACGGAGGAGGCGCTGCTCGCCGTCCTCGCCGGACCGGACGCGCGGCGGCTGGCGGCCGTGCTGCGGGACGCGGCGCACGGCAAGCCGCCCGCCGAACCGCTGCCGGTACGCCTGGCGGGCGGCTCCTTACGCCTGGTCGACCTCTGGCCCCCGGACGGCTCACGGCTGGTGCACGGGCTGGTGGTCGACGGCGGCTCGGTGGCGGGGCAGGCCGCCGACCGGCTGCCGCAGGGCGTCTTCTGCGTCGACCGCCTCGGGTCGGTCGGCTATGCCAACCCGCGCGCCGAGGAACTGCTCGGAGTCGCCCCCGGCGGGCTCACCGGCCGCTGTCTGTGGGAGGCGGTCCCGTGGCTCGCCCAGCCGGTCTGCGAGGACCATCTGCGCACCGCCCTGCTCTCGCCCGACCCGGTGCACTTCCACGCCGAACGGCCCCCCGCACCGGGCGGTGAGGGCGCCGAGGGCGACTGGCTGGCCTTCGCCGTCCACCCCGACCGGGAGCTGCTGACCTGCACCGTCGTACCGTCCAACCGGGTGGCCGGGAGCCCGGCCGGGCCACCGGGCGAACCGGCCGCCGACCCGGCCCGCTCCCCCGTCCCGGCCGTGCCCGTGTACCGGCCGATCGTGCTGGCCATCGCGCTGTCCGAGGCGGCGACGGCCCGGCAGGTGTCGGCGGTGGTGATGCAGGAGCTGCTGCCCGCGTTCGGCGGGCGCCGGCTGGCGATCTACCTCCTCCAGGACCGGCATCTGTACCTGGCCTGGGAGGCGGGCTTCCCCCAGGGGTTCCTCGACCAGTTCGACGGGGTGGGCCTGGACGTCCGGCTGCCGGGCGTGGAGACCCTCACCACCGGCAAGCCGATGTTCTTCGACTCGATGCGGGAACTCGCCGCCGCCTACCCCGGCATCCCCCTGGACACCATGGACGGCGCCCGCGCCTTCCTCCCGCTGATCGCCTCCGGCCGCCGGGTCGGCTCCTGCATCCTCGGCTTCGACCGCGAGCGCCGCTTCAGCACCGAGGAGCGCACGGTGCTCACCGCGCTCGCCGGACTGATCGCCCACGCCATGGAGAAGGCCCAGCGCTACGAGACGGAGGCCGCCCTCGCCCGGGGCCTCCAGCAGGCGCTGCTCCCCCGCCGGCTGTCCGCCCACCCCGGGGTGGAGACGGCGGGCCGCTATCTGCCGGGCACCCAGGGCATGGACGTGGGCGGCGACTGGTACGACGCGGTGGAGGCGGGTGACGGGGTCGCGCTGGTGATCGGCGACGTCCAGGGGCACGGGGTGCAGGCGGCGGCCACGATGGGGCAGCTGCGCAGCGCGGTGCGGGCGTTCGCGCTGGACGACCGGCCGCCCGACGAGGTGCTCCAGGGCACCAACCGGCTCCTCATCGACCTGGACCCGGGCCAGTTCGCGAGCTGCTGCTACGTACGGCTGGATCCGGCGACCGGGCGGGCCCGGATCGCGCGCGCGGGTCATCCGCCGCCCCTGCTGCGCCACCCGGACGGCCGTACCCACCGGCTGGACACCCCGGCCGGGGTGGTCCTCGGGGTGCTCAGCGACGCGCGCTATCCGGTCGAGGAGGTGACGATGGAGCCCGGCGCGATTCTCGCGCTCTACACCGACGGGCTGGTGGAACGGCCCGGCCTGGACATCGACGACGGCATCGGGGCGCTGCGGATCGCCCTCGCCCGTGGCGGCACCCCGGCGAGCCGCCCCGGGACCCGCTGGCTGGCGGCGGTCGCCGACCGGCTCACCGCGGCGACCCGGCACACCGCCGACCGCCCCGACGACATCGCCCTCCTCCTGGCGGCTCGCCGCCGGGAGGACCGGCCCCGCCCATGAGCACGGACCGTACGGACCGCCTATGAGACCGTCCACGCCCCTCCAGCCGCCCGCACCCGTGGGACCACCGAGGCCCCTGGGACCCCTGGGACCACCGGAACCGGTGCCCGCGTGGTGACCTTCCGTGACACCCCTCGCCTCAGGAGGCGAGGGAGTGTAAACAGGGCACATGGTCCGGCTTTTGGGGCGTACCGCGAAGACCCGGCCGCCCCGTCGCCCCGGCGGAGTGCACCCGCAGCGTTCGCGCGGCCGGGCCCGGGAAGCCGGTGATCCGCCCGTGAGCCGTACCCCCTCCCCGCCGCCGCGGCGGCCCGCCCCCGGCCGGAGCGCGCCGCCCGGTCCGCTGGCGTCGCTGCGCTCGGCGCTGAGCGGACGCAGCGTCGCCGGTCAGGTCTTTCTCTTCCAGGTCCTGATCGTGCTGGTGCTGGTGGCGGCGGCGGTGGTGGCGCTGCTGCTCCAGGGCAGGCTGGACAGCGCCCGCGAGGCCACCGACCGCTCCCTGGCCGTGGCCCAGACCTTCGCCAACGCGCCCGGCACCCGCGCGGCGCTGCGCGCCCCCGACCCGACGGCGATCCTCCAGCCGCGCGCGGAGGCGGCCCGCAAGGCGGCCAGGGTCGACTTCATCGTCGTCATGAACACCGACGGCATCCGCTACACCCATCCCAAGCCGGACCGGATCGGGAAGAAGTTCGTCGGCAGCCTGGCCCCGGCGCTGGCCGGGCACCCGGTGACCGAGGAGATCAACGGGACGATCGGGCCGCTGGTGCAGGCCGTGGTGCCGATCGAGGGGCCGGACGGCCGGGTCGTCGGCCTGGTCTCGGCCGGGATCACCACCGAGAACGTCGGCGGCGCCGCCAATGAGCAATTGCCGCTGGTGCTGTTCGCCGCGGCGGTCGCGGTGGCCCTGGCGACCGGCGGGACCGCGCTGGTCAGCAGACGGCTGCTGCGCCAGACGCACGGCCTGGGCCCGCGCGAGATGACCCGGATGTACGAACACCACGACGCCGTGCTGCACGCGGTGCGCGAGGGCGTCACCATCGTGGACGGCGAGGGCGAGCTGCTGCTCGCCAACGACGAGGCGCAGCGGCTCCTGGATCTGCCCGCCGACGCCGAGGGCCGCCATGTCAGCGCCCTGGGCCTGGACCCCGGCACCGCCGAGCTGCTGGCCTCGGGCCGGGTCGCGACGGACGAGGTGCATCATGTCGGCGACCGGCTGCTCGCCATCAACCAGCGCCCCACCGATCTGCGCGGCGGCCCCGCCGGCAGCGTCGCCACCCTGCGCGACTCCACCGAGCTGCGCGCCCTGTCCGGCCGCGCCGACATCGCCCGCGAGCGCCTGGACATGCTCTACGACGCCGGGGTCGCCATCGGCACCGGCCTGGACGTCAGCCGTACCGCCGAGGAGCTGACCGAGGTCGCCGTGCCCCGGTTCGCGGACTTCGTCTCCGTCGACCTGTTCGACGCGGTGATCGGCGGGGACGCGCCCGACTCGGGCACCGAGCTGCGCCGGACCGCGTTCAACGGGGTGCGCGAGGACGTGCCGCTGTACCCGGTGGGCAGCACCATCCGCTTCGTGCCGTCGTCCCCGCAGGCGTACGCGCTGGCCACGGGGCTTGCGGTGGTGGAACCCCGGCTGGAGGACGCGCCCGGCTGGCGGGCCCAGGACCTGGAACTGACCGCGCGGATCCTGGAGTACGGCATCCACTCGCTGATCACCGCGCCGCTGCGGGCGGGTGCGCTGATCTTGGGGCTGGTCAACTTCTGGCGGTCCTCGGCGCCCGAGCCGTTCGACGCGGAGGACCGGGCGCTGGCGGAGGAGCTGGTGGCGCGGGCGGCGGTGTCCATCGACAACGCCCGCCGCTACACCCGTGAGCACACCATGGCGGTCACCCTCCAGCGCAGTCTGCTGCCGCGCACCCTGCCCGAGCAGAACGCCCTGGACATCGCCTACCGCTATCTGCCCGCGCAGTCCGGGGTCGGCGGCGACTGGTTCGATGTGCTGCCGCTGTCCGGCGCCCGGGTCGCGCTGGTCGTCGGGGACGTCGTCGGGCACGGGCTGCACGCGGCGGCCACCATGGGCCGGCTGCGGACGGCCGTCCACAACTTCTCGGCGCTGGACCTCGCCCCGGACGAACTCCTCCACCTCCTGGACGAATCCGTCAGCCGTATCGACCAGGACGAGCGGGCCGACGGCTCGGCGGCGGTCACCGGGGCGACCTGTCTGTACGCGGTGTACGACCCGGTGTCGCGGATCTGCACGATGGCCCGCGCGGGGCATCCCCCGCCCGCGCTGATCCGCCCGGACGGCACGGTCGAGTTCGTGGAGCTGCCGGCGGGGCCGCCCCTGGGCCTGGGCGGGCTGCCGTTCGAGACGGCGGACGTCGAACTCCCCGAGGGCGCCCGGCTGGTGCTGTACACCGACGGCCTGGTCGAGGACCGCAGCCGGGACATCGACGAGGGCCTGGAGATCCTGCGCACCACGCTGGAGCGGGCCGGGCCCACCCCGGAGGACACCTGCCGCACGGTGGTCGACGCCCGGCTGCCGGAGCGCCCGAGCGACGACATCGCCCTCATCGTGGCCCGCACCCGCGCGCTGGGCGCCGACCGGGTCGCCGAGTGGGTGGTGCGGGCCGACCCGGCGGCGGTCGGCGAGGTCCGCGCGGCGGTCATGCGGCAGCTGAGCGCGTGGGGCCTGGACGAGTCCGCGTTCACCACCGAACTGATCCTCAGCGAACTGGTCACCAACGCCATCCGCTACGGCGGCTCCCCCATCCGCGTCCGGGTGCTGCGCGACCGCAGCCTGATCTGCGAGGTCTTCGACGCCAGCAGCACCGCCCCCCATCTGCGGTACGCGGCCATGACCGACGAGGGCGGCCGGGGCCTGTTCCTGGTGGCCCAGCTCGCCGACCGCTGGGGGACGCGCTACCTCCCGACGGGCAAGGTGATCTGGGCGGAACAGCCACTGCTGTGAGGCCGCCCGGTGCCGCGACGGAACCCGGGCCCGGCCACCCGGCCGCCGGGCCGTAAATCGTTCGAATCGGCGTTCTCCCCCTGTTAGCCTCGCCCGCATGGCACGAGGTATCTGGTCCCAGAAGGTGCGTTCCGCCCGCTGACGGCGGCGCCCCTCTCTCGCTTCTGCGGTGTACGCGCTCGCCGTCCCGGTTCCCGCCGGGCGGCCTCTTCCGCTGCCCGGCTCCCCTGCGAGCTGCGGAGCACCCTTGAGCCACACCCCTTCTTCCCCTGCCCTCCCTTCCACCGGCGCCCACCTGCGGGCCGAGGGCGTCACCGCCCTGCGCGGCGCCCGGCGTGTGCTGGACGATGTGTCGGTGACCGTGTCCGCGCGGGCGCGGATCGCCGTCGTCGGCGAGAACGGCCGGGGCAAGACGACCCTGCTGCATGTCCTCGCGGGGCTGATCGCGCCCGACGCCGGGACCGTGCGCCGGTCCGGCACGATCGGCCTGGCTCGGCAGGAACTCACCGTGCGCGACGCGGAGACGGTCGGCACGCTGACCTCCGCCGCGCTCACCGCCCCCCGCGCCGCCCTCGCCGCGCTGGACGAGGCGACCGGCGCCCTGGCCGACGGCGACCCGGCCGCCGACGACCGCTACGCCGCCGCGCTGGAGGCGGCCACCCTGCTGGACGCGTGGGACGCGGAACGCCGGGTCGATGTGGCCCTGGAGGCGCTGGGCGCCTGCACGGACCGCGCCCGCCCGCTGGCCACCCTGTCGGTGGGACAGCGCTACCGGGTCCGGCTGGCCTGTCTGCTCGGCGCCCGGCACGACTTCCTGCTGCTGGACGAACCGACCAACCATCTCGACGCGGGCGGGCTGGACTTCCTCACCCACCGGCTGCGCGCCCACCCCGGTGGGCTGGTCCTGGTCAGCCATGACCGGGCGCTGCTGCGCGCGGTGGCGGACCGGTTCCTCGACCTGGACCCGAGCCGGGACGGCAGACCCCGTCTGTACCCGGGCGGCTATGACGCCTGGCGCCTGGCGAGGCGGCGGGAACGGGAGCGCTGGGAGCAGGACCACGAGGAGCAGCGGGCCGAGCACCGGCGGCTGACGGACGCCGTGGCGCAGGCCCGGGACCGGCTCTCCACCGGCTGGCGGCCGGAGAAGGGCACCGGGAAGCACCAGCGCCAGTCCAGGGCCCCCGGCGTCGTCCAGGCGCTGCGGCGGCAGCAGGAGGCTCTGGCGGCCCACCCCGTCGATGTGCCGCCCCCGCCGCCCGTGCCGCGCTGGCCCGACCCCGGTGTCCGGGCGGGCGCGCCGCAGGTGCGGGCCCACGGCGTCCTGGTCGGGGGACGGCTCGACAGTCCCGTCGACCTCACCCTCGACGCGGGCGACCGGCTGCTGGTCACCGGCCCGAACGGGGCCGGGAAGTCGACGCTGCTGGCCGTCCTGTCCGGCGCGCTGCCCCCGACCGGGGGGTATGTGCGGCTCGCGCGGGGCGCCCGGGTGGCACGGCTGACGCAGGAGACCGCCGACGCCGCCGGGCGGCACCCGGACAGCACCGCGTACGAGGTGTACGCCCGGCGGGTGGGGCGTCTGGTCGCGGCCGGGGCGCTGCGGGACCCGGAGGCCCTCGGGGCGGGCGCGCTCGGTCTGCTGGACGCGGAGGCGCTGCGCACCCCGGTGTCCCGGCTGTCCCAGGGCCAGCGGCGACGCCTGGACCTGGCGCTGACCCTGGCCGGGCGCCCCGGCCTGCTGCTGCTGGACGAGCCGACGAACCATCTGTCGGCGTCGCTGGTCGACGAGTTGACGCGGGCGCTGCGGGTCACGAGCGCGGCGGTGGTGGTGGCGACGCACGACCGCCAGTTGCTGACGGACCTCGCGCACTGGCCCCGGCTGGACATCGCGGGTGACCCGACCGGCGACGGCCACCGGACCGGCTGAACGACCGGGCGAGGGCATCGTATGTCCCGGTGGGACAGAAGTCTCACCGGGACATATGTCCCCTCGGGACATTTGGCATGTAGCCTCGGCCGTATGAAGGCACTGGAGCCCGTCCCGCCCGCGTCCCCCGCGGAGGCGGACCGCCGTCGCCGCAAGGCGCGGCGGACCCGGGACGCGCTGGCGTCGGCCGCGCTGGAGCTGATACTGGAGCGCGGCCTCGCGGCGACCACCGTGGAGGCCGTCGCCGACCGGGCCGATGTCACCCGCCGCACCTTCAGCCGGTACTTCACCGGCAAGGAGGACGCGGCGCTGGACTTCGTCCGGGCCGACGGCCGGCGGATCAACGACCGGCTGCGCGCCCGCCCCGCCGCCGAGCCCCCGCTGCTGGCCTACCGCCGGGCCGTCGCCGACTGGCTCGCCGACGGCACCGACCCGGCCTGGCACGTCCGCCCGGTGACCCGGCGGCTGCTGGCCCTGGTCGACACCGAGCCCGCGCTGTTCACCGCGTACGAGCGCATCCGGGTGGACGCCCAGGAGGAGTCGGCCCGCATCCTCGCCGAGCGCCTCGGCGGCGAGCGCGCCGACGACCTGCGCCCCGCCGTCCTCGCCGACGCCGCCGCCGGGGTCCTGACGGCCGCGCTGCGCCTGTGGGTGCGCGGCCCCTACGACCACGACACCGGCGCCGCTGATCTGGCCGCGCTGGTGGAGCGGGCCTATGACGCCCTGACCGCCGAGGCCGCCGCCGCGGCCCGCACCGCACACCGAGAGGCACCATGAGCACCCTGCCCGTCTCCGACTACGCCACCGAGTTCGCCGGCCGGACCGCCCTGGTCACCGGCGCCGCCTCCGGCATCGGCCTGGCCACCGCCCGCCGCCTCGGCGCCGGCGGCGCCCGGCTGGTGATCGCCGACCACAACGCCGAGGGCGCCCGGAAGGCCGCCGCCGACCTGAAGGACCAGGGCGTCGAGGCCGCCGCGACCGATCTGGACGTGACCCGCCCCGAGTCGGTGGAGGCGGCCGTCCGCTTCACCACCGACACCTTCGGCGGCCTGGACCTGGCCGTGAACAACGCGGGCATCGGCGGCCCGAGCGCCCCGACCGGCGCCTACGACATCGCGGAGTACGACCGGGTGGTCCGCACCAACCTGGACGGCGTCTTCTACTCCCTGCGCCATGAACTCCCGGCGATCGAGGCGGGCGGCAGGGGCGGCGCGATCGTCAATGTGGCGTCCATCCTGGGCTCGGTCGCCTTCCCCGGGTCCCCCGCCTACACCGCCGCCAAGCACGGCGTCGTCGGGCTGACCCGGGCGGCCGGCGCCGAGTACGCGCCGAAGGGCATCCGGATCAACGCCGTCGGCCCCGGCTTCATCGACACCCCCCTCCTCAAGAACATGGACCGGGCGGCGTACGACGGGCTGGTCGGGCTGCATCCGGTGGCCCGGCTCGGGCGGTCCGAGGAGGTCGCCGAGCTGATCGTCTTCCTGCTGTCGGACCGGGCCTCGTTCGTGCACGGCAGCTACCACCTGGTCGACGGCGGCTACACGGCCGTCTGAGCGGGCCTCACGAGCCCCGGAAGGAGATTTTCATGAAGGCACTTCAGTACCGCGCGATCGGCGCCGCCCCCGAGGTGGTCACCGTCCCCGACCCCGAGCCCGGCCCCGGCCAGGTGCTCCTGAAGGTCACGGCGGCCGGCGTCTGCCACTCCGACATCGCCGTGATGAACTGGCCCGCCGACCAGTTCCCGTACGCCCTTCCCCTCACCCTCGGCCATGAGGGGGTGGGCACGGTCGCGGCGACCGGCGCCGGGGTGACCGGCGTCCGGGAGGGCGACGCGGTCGCGGTGTACGGGCCCTGGGGCTGCGGGACCTGCGCCAAGTGCGCGGAGGGCAAGGAGAACTACTGTCTGCGCGCCGGCGAGCTGGGCATCCACCCGCCGGGGCTGGGGGCGCCGGGTTCGATGGCCGAATATCTGCTGGTGGACGATGCCCGGCATCTGGTGCCGCTGGACGGTCTGGACCCGGTGGCGGCGGTGCCGCTGACCGACGCGGGCCTGACGCCGTACCACGCGATCAAGCGCTCGCTGCCCAAGCTGACGGCCGGGTCGACGGCGGTGGTGATCGGCACCGGCGGACTGGGGCATGTGGCGATCCAGTTGCTGCGGGTACTGACCCCGGCGCGGGTGATCGCGCTGGATGTCAGCGAGGACAAGCTGCGGCTGGCGCGGCAGGTCGGAGCGCACGAGACGGTGCTGTCGGACGCCGCGGCGGCGGACGCGGTCCGCGATCTGACCGGCGGACTGGGCGCGCAGGCCGTGTTCGACTTCGTGGGCGCCGGACCGACGGTCGCCACGGCGGGCGCGGTGGCCGCCGTGGAGGCGGATGTGACGCTGATCGGCATCGGCGGCGGCGCGCTGCCGGTGGGCTTCGGGCGGCAGGCGTTCGAGGTGTCGGTGTCGGCGCCCTACTGGGGCAGCCGCGGCGAACTGATCGAGGTGCTGGCGCTGGCCCGCTCCGGGGCGGTGTCGGTGCACACCGAGACGTTCTCGCTGGACGAGGCGCCCCAGGCGTACGAGCGGCTGCACCACGGGCTGATCAACGGCCGCGCGGTGATCGTGCCGAACGGCTGACCCTTCCGTACCGTACGCAAGATCGAAATGATCGGGCCAGGGGTGTCCGGACTTGTAAAATGACCGGATGCGCTGGACCAAGGACGACGTCATCGCCGCCGCGTTCACCGTTCTGGAGCGGGAGGGGCTCGACAAGCTGACGCTCCGGGGGGTGGCCCGCGAACTGGGGGCCCATCTCAATTCGGTGAGCTGGTACGTGAAGACCAAGCGGAGCCTGATCGAGACGATGGCGGACACCGTGGTGGGCACGGTCGCGACGGACGGCCTCCCGGCCGATCCGGTGGAGCGGGTCCGGGTGGTGATCGGCCGGTACCGGGCGGCGATGCTCGCCCGCCGGGACGGCGGCCGGCTGGTCGCCGGGACGTTCGCCGGGACCGGCCGCACCCTGCGGGTGGCCGAGGTGGTGGTGGCCGCGCTGCTGGAGGCGGGCTACTCGGAGGAGGACGCGGCGCGGCTGTGCTGGGCGCTGGTCTACTTCACGCTCGGTCTCACCCAGGAGGAGCAGAGCTTCCCTCCGGAGGGCACCCCCTTCCCGGCCGAGGACCTGCCCGCCGAGGACTATCCGGCGCTCGCGAAGGTCGGGATCCGGCTGATGGCCCAGGACCCGTTCGACACCCGCTTCGCGTTCGGCCTGACCAGGCTGCTGCGCGGCGACTGACCTCCCCATCAGCGGTGCCGCACCGGTGCGGGCCCGGGTCCGCCCCAGCCGTCCCACCGGTGCGTTCCAGGCCAACGCGCCCGTCAGTGAGCCGCTGTCACTCCTTCACACCCGATCACTCAACTTCCCCGCCATGCACGCCAGTTGCCGCGGACCGGCCCTGCGGTGGGGGCATTCCGGGGGGACGTCGCGTCCTGACGGGCCATACCGGCCGATGACAATGTGTACTGTGCTGCGAGCATCACGTGACAGGGGTTGCGGAACGTCCCAACCCCCGGCCTGCTCCTGCCCGTTGTTCGCGCCGACCTCCCTGGAACGCACTCGATGATCGAACTACCGGAGCTTGCCGTCGGCTCCCTCGCCGCCGGCACCCTGTCCGCCTTCGCCCTCGGCGGCGGCCTGCTGCGGTCCCGGAAGAGACAGGCCCGGCAACGGGCGGAGATCGCCGCCTTACGGGGACGGCTCGACGACACCTTGGCCTCGTTCATCGCCGAACTCGAACAGCTGGCCGACCACCGCATGCCGTCCGCCGCGCGGCAGCTGACCCATCCCCATATCGCCGTGCCCGGCCCGGCCCGGCCCCAGACCGCCGGCACCCCGCTCGGCATCGCCCTGGAGGACGTCCTCAACGGGCTCCGTATCGAGCTCCAGGCCCAGCGCACCCGGATCGACGCCGCGGCCCAGGCCGGGATGCGCGGCGCCACCCGGGAGATCCAGGCCGCGCTGTACCGCCTCCAGGACGCGCTGCGCGGCCTCCAGCAGCGCTACGACGACCCCGAGCTGACCCAGACCCTCTTCGCCCTCGACCACGAGAACGAGCAGTCGCTGCGCCGGGCGCAGGTGGCGGCGGTGGTGTGCGGGGCGTGGGTGGGGCTGGCCCGCGAGGAGTCCCATCTGGTGGACGCCGTCACGGGCGGGCAGTCCCGGCTGGCGGGCTACCACCGGGTGCGGGTGAACAACCATCTGGAGGCCGGCACGGCTCTGGTCTCGCACGCCGTGGAGCCGGTCGCCATCATCCTGGCGGAACTGCTCGACAACGCGCTGCGGCACTCCGCGCCCGACACCGAGGTCACCGTCAATCTGGAGCACGTCCACCACGGGGCCTGTATCACCGTGGACGACGCCGGGCTCGGGATGACCCAGGACGAGCGGGTCCGCGCCCAGCGGCTGGTGGCCGGAACCGATCCCATCCTCCTCACCGACCTCGGTGATCCGCCCCGAATGGGACTGGCCGCGATCGGCCAGCTCACCCGGCAGTTCGACCTGGGAGTCGATCTGTCCTCGCCCTCGCCCTACGGGGGCGTCCGGGCCGTGCTGCGGGTGGACAGCCATCTGCTGACCCGGATCGACCCGGAGCAGAAGCCCCCGGCGGCCAGCGCCCCCCGCTCCACCCGCAACGGCACCGAACGGCCGCCGCTGGAGATCCGGGACACCGAACCGCCCGCCGCGGACAGCGCCCCGCACGGCTACGGCGATGACCTGGACCTGTCCGCCCCGGGCCATGACAGCGGACCCGTCTCGGACGCACTGCCCCGGCGCCGGCGCCGCTCCCGGCCCGCCGTCCCCCCGCAGGGCTCACCACGGCGTACGCCGGCCGCACCGATACGGCCCGCGCCCCGTCCGGAGGACGCAGCCGCCGCGCTCGGCGCGCTGCAGTCCGGCACGGCGGCGGCGCGCGCCTCGGCCCAGGGCGAGCCGGCCGATGACACCGACGCATCGGCCGGGCAGGACACCGATCATTCCGACCATGAAGGGGGCGGACCCCGATGACCAGTCGCGATGCGGGCGACACCGCTTGGGTGCTGGATCCGATCCTGGAAGTGCCGCATGTGGTGGCGGCCGTGCTGCTCACCCGGGACGGACTGGTGACCGGCTACACGGACGCGCTCTCCCGGCCCTCGGCCGACCGGGTGGCCGCCATCATCAGTACCGTCCAGGGCGCGGCCCGGACGGCGGCGGCGGCCTTCGCCGACCGTGACCGGGCCGAGGTACGGCAGATCGTGATCGAGTCGGAGCACGGCTATGTGCTGATCGTGCCGACCGACCACGGCACGGTCGTCGCCGGCTACGGGGACGCCGAGGTACGGCTCGACCTGCTCGCCCACCGGGTCCACTCGCAGGTGGCCCGGCTCGGCGAGAAGGCCATGGCCGCGGCGCCCCGAGGGACCGACGGCGGCACTCCGGCATGACGGGCCGCCCCGGCGGCCGTCCCCTGGTTCCCGCGTATCTGTCGACGGGAGGTGTGGCGCGGCCCAGCCGCCCGCATCTGGAGCGGCTGTCCGTGCTCACGGGCAGCGGAGCGGATCTTCCCGAGGATCTGCCCGCCGCCCAACTCGCCCTGCTGGACGTACTGGACGAGGGCTCACTCACCGTGGTGGAGGCGGCGGCCCTGCTGCGGCTGCCGGTCTCCGCCGTACGGGTGCTGGCCGCCTGTCTGGTCGACCGGGGCCTGGTCCTGGCCCGTGCGCCGATCCCGCCCGCCGAACGGTTCGCCCCCGATCTGCTGAAGAGAGTGGCCGATGGCCTCCGCGCCCTCAAGCACTAGCGACACCGCCCACAACGGCGGCATCCATCTCCCGGACACCGCACGCGACCTGGTCAAGATCCTGGTCACCGGCCCGTTCGGGGTGGGCAAGACGACCCTGATCGACTCCGTCTCGGAGATCCGCCCGCTGCACACCGAGGAGCAGCTCACCGAGGCGTCCGCACAGGTCGACGATCTCGACGGGGTGCGGGAGAAGTCGACGACGACGGTCGCCATCGATTTCGGGCGGATCAGTCTGGCGGGCGGCATCGTCCTCTATCTGTTCGGCACCCCGGGCCAGGAGCGGTTCCGCTCGCTGTGGGACGACATCGCCTATGGAGCGCTGGGCGCGCTGGTCCTGGTGGACAGCCGCCGGATCGACGCCTCGTTCGATGTGCTGGGTCTGGTGGAGGAGAGCGGACTGCCGTACGCGGTGGCCTTCAACTCCTTCCCGGACGCGCCCCGGCACTACTCCGGGGACCAGTTGCGCGAGGCGCTGGATCTGGAGATCGACACGCCGATGGTGATCTGCGACGCCCGCGACCAGAACTCCTCGGTCGACGCGCTGCTCTCCCTGGTCCAGCACCTCATCGACAGCAATCCAGCGGAGCACCGGTGACCACCTATCCCCCCGCCCAGGACGCCTTCTCCCGGTCCGCGCCGGTCCGGCTGTGGGAGGACGGCTTCGCCCTCGACCCGTACCGCTACTACGCCGCGCTGGCCAAGCAGGGTGCGGTGGGCTGGGCGGAGCTGGCGCCGGGGGTGCCGGCGTATGTGGTGACGGGGCGGCGGGCGGCGCTGGATCTGCTGCACGACACGGAGACGTTCTCGCACGATCCGAGGCCGTGGGAGTCGACGGTCGCCGACGACTCGCCGGTGCTCGGCATGATGCGCTGGCGGCCCAACACCCTGTTCGCGGACGGCGCCGAGCATGTCCGCTACCGGACGGCGCTGATCGACTCGTTCGATCTGATGGAGCCGCACGATCTGCGGGACCGGGTGCACCGGGCGGTGCGGGTGCTGGTGAGCCGGTTCGGGCCGCGCGGTGAGGCCGATCTGGTGGGTGACTTCGCCCGGCCGCTGATGGCGCTGGTCTTCAACAGCCTGTTCGGGCTGCCGGAGAGCCAGAGCGACCGGCTCAACGGAGCGCTCGGCAAGATGATGGAGGGTGGTGCGCAGGCGACCGAGGGCGAGCAGGAGTTCGGCGGGTATGTGCTGGAGCTGATCGCCGGGAAGGTGCAGCGGCGCGGTAAGGACATGCCGAGCGCGCTGCTGGACCATCCGGCGGGGCTGACGCCGGAGGAGGTCACCCACCAGGTGTTCCTCACCCTGAGCGCCGGGCACGAGCCGACCACCAACCTGATCTCCAACGCCCTGTCGCGGATCCTCGGCAACCCGCTCTACTACTCGACGCTCACCAATGGCGCCCTGCCGGTGATGGAGGCGGTGGTGGAGGTGCTGCACCATGAGACGCCGCTCGCCAACTACGGCATCCACTACGCCCGCAAGGCGCTCACCTTCCACGGCACCTGGATCCGCGCCTCGGTGCCGGTCGTCGTCTCGTACGGGGCGATGGCGCACTTCGCCGAGCAGACGGATCTCAAGGACGGCCGGCCCCGGGACGCCTCGCACATGTCCTGGTCGGCCGGGCCGCACGCCTGCCCGGTCAAGCAGCACGCCCTGCTGATCACCACCGAGGCGATCGAGCGGCTCACCCAGTGGCTGCCCGATCTCCGGCCGGTTCTGCCCCGCGAGCGGCTGACCTGGCGTCCCGGCCCGTTCGTCCGCTCGCTCACCACGCTGCCCGTCCGCTTCAGCCCCCGCTCGCCCGACCAGCCCGGAGGGTAGCCGTCTCCGTGACCGATCGCATCGACCTCGACCCGTTCGGCGCCGACATAGCCGCCGAGAGCGCCCGGCTGCGGGCGCGCGGCCCGATCGTGCCGGTGAATCTGCCCGGCGGCATCCCCGCCTGGGCGCCCACCGGCCACGACGTCCTCAAGGAGCTGATCCTCGACCCGCGGGTCAGCCGGGACCCTCGGCTGCACTGGAAGCTGTGGCCCGAGGTCGGTGAGCACCCGTCGTGGGGGTGGGTGCTCGGCTGGGTCGGCGTGGTCAACATGCTCTCGACGTACGGCGCGGACCACGCGCGGCTGCGCAAGCTGATCGCCCCGAGTTTCACCCTGCGCCGGACGGAGACGCTGCGGCCCCGGGTGGAGGCGATCACCGCGGAGCTGCTGGACGCGCTGGAGGCGCGGGCGGCGGAGGGCGGGGGGACGGTGGATGTGCGGGCGGGGCTGGCGCATCCGCTGCCGATGCGGCTGATCTGCGAGCTGTTCGGGGTCCCGGACGAGCTGTGGGACGCGACCGGGACGCTGATCGCCGCGATCATGGACACCTCCGATCCGAGCCCGGAGCACGCGGCGTTCGTGCAGCGGCGGATCGGTGAGGTGCTGCCCGCGCTGATCGGGTACCGCACCGAGCACCCCGGCGACGACCTCACCAGCGAGCTGATCCGGGTCCATGACGAGGACGGCGACCGGCTCAGCGACGAGGAACTGCTCTACACCCTGCTGCTGGTCATAGGGGCGGGCTTCGAGACCACGGTGAATCTGATCGGCAACGCGGTGGTGGCGCTGCTGCGGGATCCGGCGCAGCTCGCGGCGGTGCGGTCGGGCGGGACGGGCTGGGACGCGGTGATCGACGAGACGCTGCGGGTGCATCCGTCGATCGCCTCGCTGCCGCTGCGGTTCGCGGTGGAGGACCTGGAGGTCGGGGACGTGACCGTGCCCGCCGGGGACGCGATCATCACCACCTACGCCGCCGCGGGACTGGACCCGGCGCACTACGGGGCGGACGCGGGGGTGTTCGACGCGGGGCGCGGGGCGGAGGACCATCTGTCGTTCGGGATCGGCGTGCACCGCTGCATCGGGGCGCCGCTGGCCCGGCTGGAGGCGCTCACCGCGCTGCCGGCGCTGTTCGAGCGGTTCCCGGGGATGCGGCTGGCGGTGGAGGCCGGGGAGCTGCGGCAGGTGCCGTCGTTCATAGCGTTCGGCTGGCAGGAAGTACCGGTCCGGCTGCACGGCTGAGACCCGGGCCGCCGCGAGGCCGCCGTATACGGGCCGTGGGCGCCCGACCGGTCCCCCGTGCCGGTCGTTGCGCCCACGGCTCGTTGAACTTACGTCGACAACCGGCTGATTGTGAACCGTGTCGATGCCCGATCGACGGGCCGGAACACTCAACCGTGCACAGGTGAGTCCGGTTTGTTTTAGTTTGCAGCTACCCGGGTTGTCACCGGGGCTCAGATCGCCTGGTCGAGATCCGGCGGGGTCAGCTCCCCGAGCGCCAGATGCGACAGCACCACCTCGTACAGATCACTGCCCGAGGCCAGCAGTTGCCGCTCCAGTACGGGTTCGGCGCCCCGGACGCGTTCGCGGACGGTCTGGGCGTGCACCCCGAGGAGCTGGGCGGCGCGCTCGGCGTTGGCCCCGGCGGCGAGCCAGGTGCGGACCGTGCGGCGCAGATCACGGCCGTCGGAGTCGAGCCGGGCCAGCAGATCCCGGGACCAGGAGCGCAGCGCGGGACCGGCGAGCAGTTCGCCCAGCTCCGGGCGGTCGGGCCGGGGGTCGGGCGCCGGGGTCCGCGGATGTCCCTCGCGCTGCCCTTCGTGGGTGTTCAGCGCGAGATGGACGGCGGCCCGTACGGACAGGTCGGAGAAGTCCGTGCCTAGGAGTTGTTCGACCCGGTCCATCCGGGCGCGGACGGTGTTGCGGCTGACGCCGAGCACCTTCGCGGCGCTGACGGCGGTGAACTCCAGGCCCAGCCGGGTGGTGGCGAGGAGTTCGGCGCGGGTGTGGTGGGGCAGGGTGTCCAGCGGTCTGAGGACCCGGGTGGACCAGGCGTGCAGGGCGGCCGGGTCCATCAGGCGTTCGGGGTGGGAGCGCTCGGCGTACACCGCGGCCTGTTCGGGGCGGAAGCGGGCGACGGCCAGGGCGCTGACGGCCTGGCTGTAGGCGGTGGCGGTGCGGGCGAGGTCCTGGCGGACGCTGCCGCCGAGGAAGGTGCCGGGCCGGGAGCCGACCAGGGCGCGCAGTTCGCGGACCTCGTCGTCGCCGGGGAGGACGACGATCACATGCTCGTCGACGGCGGGGCAGCGCACCACCAGGGCCCGTTCGCCGGTGGCGTCCAGACAGGCCTCGGCGAGCCGGTCGCGTTCCTCGGGGGTGCTCTCGGCGACATAGACGAAGGCCGAGTCGGTGTCGAGGAGGCCGGGCCACAGACCGGCGGCGACACGGCGGGCGGCGACGATGTCCTGCACCATCAGCAGCTGAAGGATGGCGAGCCGCAGATCGGCGGCGGCGCGCTGGAGCCGGCGTCCGGCGACGGTCGACTCCCTGGCCCGGAGCAGCAGTTCCAGGACGGACGCGGTGTGGGTGACGACCTCGGAGGCACGCCGGTCGAAGGGGGCGGTCCGGGCGACGGCCAGCACCCCGCCGCCGAGGGGCGGGGGCAGGTCGACGTGGACCAGCCGCAGATGGCGTCCGGCGTCCTCCAGGGCGGCCGAGGCGATCCGGCCGTCGACGATCGCCCTGGTCAGACCGGGTTCGAGCGGGATACGGCGGCCCGCGAGCAGGGTGCCGGAGGCGTCCTGGACGCAGACCGTGCCGTCCACCGCGTCCGCGAGCCAGGCGGCGACCCGCCCGGGGTCACGGCCGGAGGGCCGCAGCTGGTCGAGGAGTTCCCCGGCCCAGTCCACGGCGCGGCGGTCCCCGTCGCGGCTGTCCGTGCGGCGGCCGTCCTGGCTGTTGCTGTCTCCGCCGCGGTCGTCCCGGCTGTGGCTGACTCTGCCGCGGTCGTCCCCGCTGTGGCTGTCCCAGCCGCGGCTGTCTCCGCTGTGGCTGAATCTGCCGTCGCCTCTGTCGTGGTCGCCTCTGTCGCCGTCGGTGACGCCGCCGTCCTCCTGGCCGGCCATGAATATCCCACTCCTCGTCCCTGGTGTCGGCCCGGTCCTGCCCAGGGACGGTACCTCACGGCTCCGGGACGGGTGCTGTGGTGCGGACCACGGCAGTGCCGTGCCGGAGCGGCGTCGCGGGGGTACCGGCACGGCCCGTACCGTCCGGCTCCCCGGTACCGCATAAGCTCGGCCAATGGCGAAGTACTACGACGTGCACCCCGACAACCCCCAGCCGCGGACCATCGGCCAGATCGCCGACAGCATCCGCGCGGACGCGTTGATCGCGTACCCGACGGACTCCTGCTACGCGCTCGGGTGCCGGATCGGCAGCCGGGACGGCATCGACCGGATCCGTTCCATCCGGCATCTGGACGACCGGCACCACTTCACCCTGGTGTGCCAGGACTTCGCGCAGCTCGGTCAGTTCGTCCGGGTGGACAACGACGTCTTCCGCGCGATCAAGGCGTCCACGCCCGGCAGCTACACCTTCATCCTCCCGGCCACCAAGGAGGTGCCGCGGATGCTCCAGCACCCCAAGAAGAAGACCGTCGGGGTGCGTATCCCAGACCATGTGGTGACCCAGGCGCTGCTGCACGCGCTGGGCGAGCCGCTGCTGTCGAGCACGCTGCTGCTGCCCGACGAGGAGGAGCCGCTGACCCAGGGCTGGGAGATCAAGGACCGGCTCGACCATGTGCTGGACGGGGTGGTGGACTCCGGTGACTGCGGCACCGAGCCGACCACGGTGATCGACTTCTCGGACGGCGAGGCGGAGATCGTCCGCCGGGGCGCGGGCGACACCTCACGCTTCGAGTGACACGGCGAAGGCCGTCTCGCCGCGCCCGGGTGCATCTGCCATGACACGATGACCGGCGTCGCCGCCGTCGGCCGATCGCACAGGAGGCACCCCCCATGACCGCCGTACACAGCGCCCTCGTCGACATCCCCACCGCGGACGGTATCGCCGACGCCTATCTGGTCCGGCCGGCGGACGGCGGTCCGTATCCGGGGGCACTGATGTTCATGGACGGGTTCGGGCTGCGGCCGGGGCTCACCGCCAAGGCGGACCGGCTGGCGGCGGCCGGGTACACGGTCCTGTTGCCCAATGTGTTCTACCGTCAGGGGCCCGCGCCGGTCGTGGAGCTGCCGGAGTTCATCGATCTGGGGGCCAGGCCGGAGCTGTTCCAGCAGGTCATGCCGATGATCGAGGCGCTGACGCCGGAGCGGGCGATGCGGGACACGGACGCCTGTCTGGGCCGGCTCGCCGAGGACCCGGCGGTCATGGACGGGCCGGTGGGGGTGGTCGGTTACTGTCTGGGCGCCCGGTTGGCCCTGTTCACGGCGGGCACCTATCCGGACCGGGTGGCGGCGGCGGCCGGTTTCCACGGCGGGAACCTGGCGTCGCCGGACCCGGACAGCCCGCATCTGCTGGCCGACCGGATCACCGCCGAGCTGCACTTCGGACACGCCGACGGCGACCGGTCCAACCCGCCGGAGGCCATCGAGCGGCTGGAGAACGCGCTGACGGCGGCGGGCGTACGGCACACCTGCGAGGTGTACACGGGCGCCCATCACGGGTTCACCCAGCAGGACACCTCGGTGTACGACGCGGCGGCCGACGCACGGCACTGGGCCGCGACGCTCGCTCTGTTCGGGCGGAATCTGTAGACGGACTTCTCCAGACGGAATCCGTAGCACGCCCCGGAACCGGGCCCGCCCACGTCCGACGCGGGCCCGAGGAAACCTCCTTCCCCGCACTGCATTGACATGCTCGCGTCGCAGCGGGAGTCTGAGAGCGCTCTCAGGTCCGGTCCGGACCAATGTCCGGTCCGGACCAATCCCCCCGCTCGAATCCCCCCACCCGCATCCCCCACACCCGCACGGAGGTGGAGAGTGCCCACCGTCAACAGGCACAGGATCCTGGCCGCCGCGGCGGCGACCGCGCTGGTCGCCACGCTGGTCTCGCTCGGCGGACCGGCCGGAGCGCGGACCGCCGCGCCCGGCCGGGCCGCCGTTCCCGCCACGATCCCGCTGTCGCTCACCAACAACTCGGGCCGCGCCGACGCGGTCCATGTCTATGTCCTCGGCACCGCCCCCGACGGCCGGCAGGGCTGGGCCGACGCGTCCGGCACCTTCCACGCCTGGCCGGCGGGCGGCAATCCGCCCACCCCGGCGCCGGACGCGTCGATCCCGGGACCGGCGGCCGGACAGTCCAAGACGATCCGGATCCCCAAACTGTCCGGCCGGATCTACTTCTCCTACGGCCAGAAGCTCGACTTCCGGCTGACCACCGGCGGACTGGTGCAGCCCGCCGTGCAGAACCCCAGCGACCCCAACCGCAACATCCTCTTCAACTGGTCCGAGTACACCCTCAACGACGCCGGTATCTGGCTGAACAGCACCCAGGTCGACATGTTCTCCGCGCCCTACTCGGTCGGCGTGCAGCGGGCCGACGGCGGGGTGGCCAGCACCGGGAAGCTCAAGGCGGGCGGCTACAACGGCGTGTTCGCGGCGCTGCGGGCCCAGCCCGGCTGGTCGGGGCTGGTGCAGACCCGCCCGGACGGCACGGTGCTGCGCGCGCTGGCCCCGCTGTACGGCATGGAGACGGGCGGGCTGTCCCGGACGGTGCTGGACGACTACATCAACCGCGTCTGGCAGCGGTACGCCACCACGACCCTGACGGTGACGCCGTTCGGGGACCGGCCGGACGTCAAGTACTTCGGCCGGGTCTCGGGCGAGGTCATGAACTTCACCAACAGCGCGGGGGCGACGGTGACCAGCTTCCGCAAGCCCGACGCCGACAGTGTCTTCGGCTGCCACAAACTGCTGGACGCCCCCAACGACCAGGTGCGCGGCCCGATCTCCCGGACCCTGTGCGCGGGCTTCAACCGCTCGACGCTGCTGGTCAACCCGAACCAGCCGGACGCCTCGTCGGCGAACTTCTACCGGGACGGGGTGACCAACCACTACGCCCGGGTCATCCATGAGCGGATGGCCGACGGCAAGGCGTACGCGTTCGCCTTCGACGATGTCGGGGCGCATGAGTCGCTGGTGCACGACGGGAATCCGCAGCAGGCCCGGCTGACGCTGGATCCGTTCAACTGACCGTCCCCCGGCCGCCGTACGGCCCCCGGGAGCATCTGCCGGCGGGCCGTGCGGACAAAGTTAACCGAGTGAGCACACGCCCGAATCACACATACCCCACCTCTCCCATGGATAATCCACACAACATTTACATCTGTGGGGAGTGGGCCGATGGAAGGCACAGTCGATGGATTCCGCTATGGGGCGATCACCCCGATAGCGGCGTATCTCATGGCATGTCTGGGCGGAGCGCTCGGACTGCGCTGCACCGTGCGGTCGCTGGTGGACGAGCGGAAGTGGCGTCCGGGGTGGCTCGCGCTGGGGGCCGCGTCGATCGGGTGCGGCATCTGGACGATGCACTTCATCGCGATGATGGGCTTCCAGGTCCAGGAGACCTGGATCCGCTACGACACCGGTCTGACCCTGCTCAGCCTGCTGGTCGCGGTGGTCGTGGTCGGCATCGGGGTGTTCCTGGTCGGGAAGCGCGGCGCGCGGCGGGGCACCCTGCTGGTCGCCGGTGTCATCACCGGGCTGGGCGTCGCCGCGATGCACTACCTGGGCATGGCCGCCCTGCACATGAACGGCCAGGTCCACTACGACGTCGTCACGGTGGGCCTGTCCCTGGTGATCGCGATCGTCGCCGCGACCGCCGCGCTCTGGGCGGCCGTCACCATCCGCGGGTTCCTGGCCAGCCTCGGCGCCAGCCTGGTGATGGGTGTCGCCGTCTCCGGGATGCACTACACCGGCATGGCCGCGGTGAGCGTCGAGGTGCACGGCACCCTCGCCACCTCCTGGAGCGGTGCCTCGGCCTCGTCGCTGGCGCTGCCGATGCTGATGGGCCCGGTGGTGTTCCTGCTGCTGGCCGGGGTCGTGGTGATGTTCGATCCGCTGCTGGTGCTGGGCGACGGCGAGTGGAACCGGTCCTCCGGCACCGCCCGGCGCGAGCCGGCGACCGCCGCGGTCCCCGAGGCGACGGCCCCGGAGCCTGCGGCCGGCATGTTCGGGGAGCCGCCCGGCCCGCGGCCCTGGTGAGTGCGGAACCGGGAACAGCGCCGGCGCGCGCACGGTTGACGTCCAGCGGACAGCTGTCCACCCCCGCCGGATGGAGGAACCCGTGCCGCCCACCCCCCGCCCGCTGCGCAGACTGGGCTTTCTGACCATCGGGTTGTTCGACGGGGCGGATCCGCGCCGCGGACACGAAACGACCCTGGAGATCATCGAGCTGGGCGAACAGCTCGGCTTCGACAGCGCCTGGGTGCGGCACCGCCACCTCCAGTACGGCATCTCCTCCCCCGTCGCCGTCCTGGCCGCCGCCTCGCAGCGCACCCACCGGATCGAACTCGGCACCGCGGTGATCCCGCTGGGCTGGGAGAACCCGCTGCGGCTCGCCGAGGACCTGGCCACCGTCGACATCCTGTCCGGCGGCCGGCTCAACCCCGGGGTGAGCGTGGGGCCGCCGACGCACTTCGACCGCGTCAAGGACGCCCTCTACCCGGACACCGCCGACGCCGAGGACTTCGGCTACGGGCGGGTCCGGCGGCTGCTGGACCTGGTGCGGGGCGAGCGGGCGAGCGACTTCAGCGGCATCGAGGGGTTCGAGGTCTTCTCGGACCGCGTCCAGCCGCACTCCCCCGGACTGGGCGCCCGGCTCTGGTACGGCGGCGGCAGCCTGTCCTCCGCCCGCTGGGCCGGCGAGCACACCATGAACTTCCTGACCAGCAGCGTCGTCAAGGCCGAGGGCCCGGATGACCCGGAGCGGGCCCCCGGGACCTGGGACTTCGGCGAGATCCAGCGCGCCCAGATCCGCGCCTTCCGCGCCGCGCACCCCGCCGGTGAGGCCGCCCGGGTCTCGCAGGGCCTGGTGGTGATCCCCACCGACTCCGCGACCCCCGCCCAGCGCGCCCGGTACGCGGAGTACGCGGCCCGGCGCACCCCCCGGACCAGGAGCCCGCAGGGACCGGCGCGGCTGCTGTTCGCCCCCGACCTCGTCGGCACCTCGCAGGAGCTGGCCGAGCGGCTGCACGCGCACCCCGCGTTCCGGGAGGTCGACGAGGTGGCGTTCGCGCTGCCGTTCGACTTCGCGCCCGAGGACTATGTGCAGATCCTCACCGATCTCGCGACGCGGCTGGGGCCCGCGCTGGGGTGGTCCGCGAGCTGACGGGGGCTCACCAGCGGCCGGGTTCGCTGCCCACCAGGGCCTCGGACGGCCTGCCGTCGACACCGACCGGGACGTCCCCGGCGAGCATCACCCGGTGCATGGTCCGGGGCTGGCCGAGGTGGGCGTTGTCGGAGGGGGCGAGATGGATGGTGGCCCGGTTGTCCCAGAACGCCACACTGCCGGGCTCCCAGCGGAAGCGGACGGTGTACTCGGGGCGGGTGGCCTGTTCGAGGAGCAGTTCCAGCAGCAGCCGGCTCTCGGCGCGGGAGACGTCCGTGAGGTGCTCGACGTAGTAGCCGTTGACGAACAGCACCCGCTCGCCGGTCTCCGGATGGACCCGGACCAGGGGGTGGACGGTGGCGATCTGGTGGTCCAGGAGATGGCGGACATAGGCGTCGTCGCCGGGTCGGGACTGGTAGCCGACGCCGAGCCGGTGCTCGGCGCGCAGCCCGTCGGCGAACGCGCGGACCGGGGCGGACAGTCCGGCGTAGGCGGCGGCCAGATTGGACCAGGTGGTGTCACCGCCGTAGGGCGGTACGGTCTCGGCGCGCAGGATCGTCGCGGCCGGCGGGTCGATCCGGGCGCCGTGGTCGCAGTGCCAGCCGCGCAGCGGGATGTGGCGGCGGCGCCGCAGCCATTCGTCGTGCTCCATGCCGTACCGGCCGCCCAGTTCCAGCCGGTCGGCGGTGGTCTCGATCTCGGGGTGCCCGGCGGGTGAGGCCGAGCCGCGCCTACGCAGCACCACCGGCTCCCCGAACCGCCGGGCGAACCGCACATGCCCCTCGTGGTCCAGCCGCTGCCCCCGGAAGAACACCACCTTCCAGCGCAGCACCGCCGCCCGCACCGCCGCGACCTGCGCCTCGTCCAGCCCGTCCGCCAGATCGACACCGGTGATCTCGGCGCCGATGTACCCGGCGACCGGCCGCACCTCGATGCCCCCGCCCTGCTTGGTCGTCATGCCTGCACTCCATCGGTCGTCATCGTCGCTTCCCTGGGCCCCTGGGGAGATCGTGGCAGCCGGGGTGGCGGCGGGCGACAGGGCCCCCGGCCGATCGCGGCGCTCCGGTTGTTCGCGCCGCCCGGTGTCCTTGAGGCTGGGGGGACCAGACGCGTCAAGGGAAGGTCATCCCGTGGTCAGCATCCCCGAACACCCCCTCAATGACGGCACCCGGCTGCCCGCGCTGGGCCTGGGCACCTGGCCGATGAACGACGCGGAGGCCGAGGAGGCCGTCCTCACCGCGCTGGACCTCGGCTACCGGCTGATCGACACCGCGGTGAACTACCGCAACGAGACCGGGGTGGGCCGCGCCCTGGCCCGTACCCCGGTCCCGGCCGCCGACATCGTGGTGACGACCAAGGTCCCCGGGCGGCAGCACGGCTACGAGGAGACCCTCGCCTCCTTCGCGGAGTCCCGCGCCCGGCTCGGGGTGGAGCGGATCGGGCTGTATCTGATCCACTGGCCGCTGCCCCGGGTGGACCGGTACGTGGAGTCCTGGCGGGCCATGATCAAGCTGCGGGAGGAGGGGCTGGTCCGCTCGATCGGCGTCTCCAACTTCACCCCCGCGCACCTCGACCGGCTGGAGCGGGAGACGGGCGTGCTGCCCGCCGTGAACCAGGTCGAGCTGCATCCGCTGTTCCCGCAGGACGCGCTGCGCGCCCACCATGCCGCCAAGGGCATCCTGATCGAGAGCTGGAGCCCGCTGGGCCGGGGTTCCGATCTGCTGGCGGACCCGGCGATCACGGCCCTGGCCGGGAAGTACGGGGTCACCCCGGGCCAGATCGTGCTGCGCTGGCAGGTGCAGCTGGGGCTGGTCCCGATCCCCAAGTCGGCCGACGCCGGGCGGCAGCGGCAGAACCTGGACGTGTTCGGCTTCGCGCTGGACGCCGGGGAGCTGCGGGCGGTCGCCGACCGGGCCCACCGGCGGCTGGGCGGGGACCCGGACCTCCAGGAGGAGTTCTGACCCGGGCACCCCGCCGTCATGGACCCGGGTCAGGCGAGGTGCTCCTCGAAGAAGTCCATGGTGGCCTCCATCGAGTCGGGCCACTGGGAGTAGAAGGTGTGCGCCTCGCCCTCGTAGGTCAGCAGCTCCACGTCCTTGCCGGCCTCCTCGAACACCGAGACGGCCTCCCGGGACCATTCGATGAGGGCGTTGACGTCCTCGGTGCCGTGGTGGACGAGGAGGGGCTCGGTGACCCGGTCGACATAGGTGAGGGGGCTGGCCTCGCGCCAGAACTCGGGGTTCTCCTCGGGGGTGCCGTTCTCCTCCTCGATCTCCGCGACGACGGGCTGGCCCTCCTGGTAGAAGTCGATGTTCTCCTCGGGGCGGGCGCTGACCGGCGCGAACGCCACCGCCGCGTCGAACACGCCCGGCGCCACCGCCAGCGTGTTGTAGACGACCCCGCCGCCCAGGGAGCGGCCGAGCAGTCCGATGCGGTCGCCGTCGATCTCGGGGCGGCCGGAGCCGCGCATCGCGAGGGCCGCGCCGATGACGTCCTCGGTGTAGCCGAGGCGCAGACTGCGTTCGTTGTCGGGGTCGTCGTCGGAACCGGCGTGGTTGCGGTAGTCGGTGTGCAGCACGATGTAGCCGTTGCGGGCGAGCAGGTCCTGCTCCCGGGCGAGGCCCCGGCCGGTGGTGTACACATCCGGGTCGATATAGCCGTGGGCGAGGACGAGCGCCGGGAAGGGACCGTCGCCGGTAGGGATGTTCATGATCCCGGAGATGGTCAGCCCGTTGGCCCGGTAGGTGACCGCGTACTGGGTGTAGGCGTCGGTTCTGCTGCGGACGTCGCCGAGGCGCAGATCGGTGCCGGTGTGCTCACGGGCGATGAGGGCCGGGATGGAGACCGGGTTGGGTGGCTCCGTGCTCGGACTCGCGCTCGGTGGCGCGCTCGTGGGCGTACCGGAGGAGGTGGGGGGTGAGGAGGGCGACGGGGAGGGGGCCGCGTCGTTCTCGCTGTCGGTACAGCCGGCCGCCGTCGTCAGAACGAGGGTGACGGCCAGGCAGGCTTTGCTCAGCAACCGCATACGGCCCAGTATCCCCAAGGGCCGCGCCGGGAACCAGCGTTGATATATCAAGCCCGCCGGGCGCGCAGGGCGGCGAGGGCCTGGTCGGCGTGGCTGTTCATGCGCAGTTCGCTGCGGACGACCGCGAGGACGGTCCGGTCCCGGTCGATGACGAAGGTGGCCCGCTTGGTCGGGACGAGGGCGATTCCGCGCTTGACACCGAAGAGGGCGCGGACCGTGCCGTCCGGGTCGGAGAGCAGGGGCATCCCGAGGCCGTGCTTGTCGGCGAACTGCTGCTGCTTGTCGACCGCATCGCCGCTGACGCCGACGGCACGGGCGCCCGCCTCGGTGAACTCGGCGGCCAGATCCCGGAAGTGGCAGGCCTCGGCGGTGCAGCCGGGGCTGAGCGCGGCGGGGTAGAAGAACAGGACGACCGGGCCGTCGGCGAGCAGTGCGGTCAGCCGCCGGGCGGTGCCGGTCTCGTCCCGCAGCTCGAAGTCCTCGACCCGGTCACCGACATCCACTCGTCCTGCCATGGCTTCCTCCGAAACGCGGTACGGGGGCTGTGAGGGGGATCCGCGGCGGATACTACGCGAGGGTAACCGCGGTGTCCGGGCCGGGACCCGGGGTCGTGGTCGTGGGTCCGTTCCCGGGGGTGGGGCGGCCGTGGCGCTGATGGGCGCCGGGGGTGTGGCCGAAGGAGCGGCGGAAGACATCGATGAAGGCGCTGGCGGTGGACCAGCCGCAGCGGTGGGCGACGGTGGTGACGGGCAGGCCCTCGGCCAGCATCCGCAGGGCGTGGTACAGCCGGGACTGGGTGCGCCACTGGGGGTAGCTCATCCCGAACTCGGTGCGGAAGAGCCTGCTCAGGGTGCGTTCGCCGGTGCCGGTGGCCGCGCCCAGGGCGGCCAGGGTGCGGGGGTCGGCGGGATCCTCGTGCACCAGGGCGCAGACGGCGGCCAGCCGGGGGTCGGTGGCGGTGGGCAGCCGCAGCGGCTGCTGCGGTGAGGCGCGCAGTTGGTCGCGCAGGACGGCGAGGAGCCGGGTGCGTTCGGGTCCGGTGTCCTCGGGGTCGTGGGTGTAGGCGAGGATCAGCTCGCGCAGCAGGGGGCTCACCACCAGGACGGTGGGGGTGGCGAGGCCGAGCGGGTTGTCGTCGGCGGGCAGGCCGACGGTGTGCAGGGCGAGGTGGCCGTGGGCGCGGTGGGCGTGGACGGCCCCGGCGGGCACCCACAGGGCGCGGGTGCCGGGCGCGAACCAGGTGCCGTGCGCGGTGGTGACGGCCAGCACCCCGGAGCCGGCGTAGACGATCTGGTGCTCGTCGTGGCGGTGGGCGTCGATACGGGCGCCGGCCGTCAGGATCTGGGCCCTGGTGGGGGCCCTCGGGTCATGGCGGATGTTCGACACAATCCGGCAGTTTAATGAAAGCCCGACAGCGGTGCCCGGCGGGACGATCGCCCCATGCCGATGAAATCCACGACGACCCCGGTGGCCGGTGCGCGGTCCCGGGGTTCCGCCCGGCGGCGGCCGATCGCCCTGATGTCCGTCGCCCATGCCTGTGTCGACATCTACCAGGGGGCGGTGGCGGCGCTGGTGCCGTACTTCGTCGCCGAGCGCGCCTACTCCTATGCGGCGGCCTCGGGGATCGTGCTCGCCGCCTCGCTGCTGTCGTCGCTGGTGCAGCCGCTGTTCGGGGTGCTGACGGACCGGCGGCCGATGCCGTGGCTGCTGCCGGTGAGTGTGTTCGTGTCCGGGGCGGGGGTGGCGCTGAGCGGGGTGGGGGACGCGTACGCGGCGACGCTGGTGGCGGTGGCGGTCTCCGGGATCGGGGTGGCGGCCTATCACCCGGAGGCGGCGCGGGCCGCGCGGGCGGTGTCGGGGGGCAGCCAGACGGCGATGGGGTGGTTCTCGCTGGGCGGCAATGTCGGGTTCGCGCTGGCCCCGCTGCTGGTGTGGGCGGTGGTGGCGACGGGCTCGCTCCGGGCGACCCCGCTGCTGGTGGTCCCGGCGCTGCTGGGGACCGTCCTGTATCTGGTGACCCGGCGGGCCCCGGCGGTGGCGGTGGCGGCGGGCGAGGTGAGCGGGCGGGACGACTGGCCGGCGTTTCTGCGGCTGTCGGGGGCGATCGTCTGCCGGTCGATCGTGTTCGTGGGGCTGAGCGCCTTCATCTCGCTGTATGTGCGGGAGAGGGTCGGCGGGGGTGCGGCGGCCGGGACGGCGGCGCTGTTCGTGCTGTACGCGGGCGGGGCGATGGGGACGGTGGTGGGCGGCAGGCTCGCCGACCGGTACGGGCGGATGGCGGTGCTGCGGCACTCGTACGCGGTGACGGTGGTGGCGGTGGCGGGGCTGCTGCTGGTGCCGGGGCCCGCGGTGTTCGTCTTCGTGGCGCTGGTGTCGGCGGGGCTCTATGTGCCGTTCGCGCTGCACATCACGCTGGGCCAGGACTGTCTGCCCCGGCACATGGGCACCGCGAGCGGGGTCACCCTGGGGCTCGCGGTCAGTGCGGGCGGGCTGGCGGCCCCGGCGCTGGGCGCGCTCGCGGACGCCACGACCCTGCGGACGGCGCTGGTCCCGCTGGTGGCGCTGCCGGCGGTGGCGTGGCTGCTGGTGCGGGGGTTGCGGGAGCCGGGGGCACGCTCCGGCTCTGACGCGCCCGGGACACGTGTCGGCCCGGACGCCGGGGCGAAGGAGCCTGGGGCGTATATCGGCCCGGATGCCGGGGCGAAGGAGCCCGGGACAAGTGTCGGTCCTGACGCCGGGGCGAAGAAGCCCGGGACACATCTCGGCCCGGACGCCGGGACGAAGGAGCACGGGGCGTAACGGCCTGACGTGCGGTCAGTGCGGGGCGGGGTCCCCCCTGTCCCCCCGGTCTTCGCCCTCCTCCTCGTCCGTCATATGGGCGAGGAAGTCGTCGACCATGCGGTGGAAGAGCGTGGCGAGGCGGCGGAGTTCCTCGGGTTCCCAGTCGGCGAGGGCCAGCTGCATGCCGCGGGCGCCGGCCTCGCGGATCCGGGTGATGGCCTCGCGGCCGGGCTCGGTCAGCTCGATGCGCTGGGCACGGCGGTCGTCGGGGTCGGGGACCCGGGTGACATAACCGGCGCGCTCCAACTGCTGGACCGTGCGGGTGACATGGGACGCCTCGACGCCGAGGCGGGCGGCCAGTTCGCCGGGGCGGGGCGGCTCGCCGTCGGCCATCCGGCGCAGCACGGCCGTCGCGGCGCGGTCCAGGGGGACTCCGGCCAGGGCCATCAGCTTGTCGTGCTGCCGGGCGCGCGAGCTGAGGTAGGTGATCCGGGAGAGCGCGCGCTCGATCTCGGTCACCTCCGGGGAGGCGGGAGTGGTGGGCAGCGTCGAGGGCATGTATCGACTTTACCATATCGTTGCGTAACGCAAGTAAATCGTCGATCGGATGACCGCGCTGATCGGGTAACCATGCCGATCGAATGATAATTAGGTTAGGCTTACCTCACTTACTTGGCGTTTTTCTCGCGAGTGAGAAGAGGAGCGATGCCCGTTCTGACGACCCCGCCCCGCCCGGTGCGGACGACCGGCCCCCGGGTGGCGCGGCTGGTGGCCCGGCTCGCCGTGACCGACGACCCCGGCCGGGCGGCGCTCACGGCGGAGTTCTGGAGCGAGGTGCAGCGGCTCGGCACCCCACTGGTCGAGGCGGCACCGGACGCGCCGGACGAACGGGTGGTGACCTTCCTGTGGCGAGGTCACCGGGCCACCCGTCAGGTGCTGCTGTGCGGCGGCCCGCTGGTCGACGGCGAGCAACTCGCCGGGGCCCTGCTGGAGCATGTGCCCGGCACGGACGTCTGGCAGCTGGGGCTGCGGCTGCGGGCCGACCACCGGGGCTCGTACCGGCTGGCGGCGGACATCTCGACCAAGGAGCCGCCGACCGACCCGGAGGAACTCCAGCTGCGGCTGCGGTCGTTGTCGGTGCACGCGGCGGCCGACCCGCTCAACCCCCGTACGATCCCCCGGCGCTGGCAGCGCGCCGACAGCTCGGTCTTCGCCCTGCCCGGGGCCCCGGCGCTGCCGCCCGGGATCCCGGACCGCACCGCCCCGGACGCGGGCCGGGCCGTGCGCCATCCGGTGCCGTCGGTGCCGCTGGGCGGGGCCCGGGACACCTGGGTGTACCTCCCGGTCGGCGGGGCTCTGGCCGGGGCGCCGCCGTTGCCAGTGGTGGTGCTGACCGACGGCGACATGTGGTTCGGGCGGCTCGGGCTGGCGCACACGCTGGACGCCCTGATCGCGGCCGGTGCGCTGCCCCCGCTGGCCGTGCTGGCGCCGGACGCGGTCGACCGGCCCACCCGGCGCCGGGAACTCGCCGACCGGGACGCCTTCGTGACCTTCCTGGCCACCGAGCTGCTCCCCTGGGCCGCCCGCCGCTGGCCCCTGACCCCCGACCCGGCCCGCACGGTCGTGGCCGGTCAGCGCCTCGGCGCGAGCACCGCGCTGTACGCCGCCCTGCGCCACCCCGCCCGCTTCGGCACCGTGCTGGCCCAGTCCGCCACCCCCTCCCCGGAACCCCGCACCACCGCCGTCCCCCCGCTCCCGGTCCGCGTCCAGCTGGACGTCGGTCTCCAGGAGGGTCCCTCGCTCCCCCACACCCGCGCCCTGTACGCGTCCCTGCGCACCGCCGGGAACCATGTCACCCGCTCCGAGTTCAACGGCGGCCACGACTACGCGTGCTGGCGGGTGGCGCTGGTGCAGGGGCTGGTACGGCTGCTGGGCGAGAGCGGGGCGCAGGGCGCCGCGGGGGTCACTCCACGACCGTGATGGCCGCCGCCGGGCACAGGTTCTCCGCCTCGCGGACGTCGTCGTGGACCGCCTCGGGCGGGGTGGCGTCCAGGACGTAGGAGACGCCGTCGTCCTCGCGCTGGTCGAAGACGCCCGGGGCCGACAGGACGCACTGGCCCGCGGACACACACCGGGAGCCGTCCACTTCCACCCGCACGGTCCGCTCCTCGCGGGTCGGGGCGGTCACCAGGTGACCGGGAGTTCATGGACGCCGTAGACCACGCTGTCGTTCTTGAAGGTGAGTCCGGCGCGCGGGGTGGCCAGGCGCAGGGTCGGGATACGGCGGTAGAGAGTGCCGTAGGCGACCTGGAGTTCCATCCGGGCCAGCGGCTGGCCCAGGCACTGGTGGACGCCGAAACCGAAGGCGAGGTGACGGCGGCTGCCGCGGGCCAGGTTCAGCCGGTCGGGGTCGGGGAAGGCGGCGGGGTCGCGGTTGGCGAGTTCGTTGGGGAAGATCAGGCCCTCGCCCGCCCGGACGGTGTGCCCGGCGAACTCGAAGTCGGCGAGCACGGCCCGGCGGCGGCCGTTGTGCACGATGCTGAGATAGCGCAGCAGTTCCTCCACCGCCGCCGCGATCAGCTTCGGGTCCTCGGTGTCGCGCAGCAGGGCGAGCTGTTCGGGGTGGTCGAGCAGCGCGGCCGTGCCCAGGGCGATCATGTTGGCGGTGGTCTCATGACCGGCGATCAGCAGCAGGACGCCCATCCGGGCGGCCTCGATCCGGGTGAGTTCACCGGCGGCGACCCGCTCGGCCAGCTCCGAGAGCACATCCTCGCCCGGTTCCCGGTCCGCGGCGGCGAGCCGGTCGTCCAGATACGCGACGAGCCGGTCCAGCGCCGCCATCCGCTCGTCCGTCGAATCCGACTCGCGGAGCAGGCTCCGGCTGTTCTCCTGGAAGAACTCATGGTCGGTGTAGGGCACCCCGAGCAGTTCGCAGATCACCAGCGAGGGCAGCGGCAGCGCGAACGCCTCGACCAGATCGGCGTGGTCGGGGCCCGCCAGCATGGCGTCGATCAGCCCGTCGACGATCCGCTGCACCCCGGGCCGCATGGCCTCGACCCGGCGCAAGGTGAACGGCGCCGTCACCATCCGGCGCAGCCGGGCGTGTTCGGGATCGTCCATCAGGATGAAGCTGGTGCCGTTGCCGGGCCGGCTCGGGCGCCGGGCCGGGAAGGGATAGCCGGGGCGCTCGATGTCGGCGCTGACCCGGGGGTCTAGCAGCAGGGCGCGCTGGTCGGCGTGGCGGGTCACCAGCCAGGGGGTGCTGCCGTCCCACAGGCGCACCCGGAGCAGGCGTCCGCTCTCCTGCCGGTCCGTCAGATCCGGCGCCGGGTCGTAGGGGCAGCCCGCGGCGCGGGGCATCGGGTAGTCGGGGGCCCGGGAGGATTCGGGACGGGGGTCGCCGGTCAGGGTGTCGGCCATGTCTCTCCATGTCGGCGGGGGAATGTCTGCCACCTCAGGGAAACAGGGCGGACTGACACCTTCCGGTCAGTCACCTGACAGAAGTCTGACGTGACGGGCATCACATGGGCCGGGTTCAGTGCGCGGAACCGGCCCCCAGCTCCGCCCCGCCCAGCCAGTAGCCGAAGCCCCGCCGGGTGTGGATCAGCGCCGGGGGGTCCCGGTCGACCTTGCGGCGCAGCCGGGAGACCAGTTGCTCGATGGCGTTGTCCCCTCGGTAGTCGCCCCAGACGCAGCGGCCGATCTGCTCCTTGGACAGCACCTGGTGGGTGTGGACGAGGAGATGCCGCAGCAGCCGGTACTCGGCGGGGGTGAGGTCGAGGACGCGGGTGCCCCGGCTGACCCGGCACAGGGTGTCGTCCAGCAGCAGATCGGCGTAGCGCAGCACGTCGCCGGGGCGGCTCGCGCCGGTGCCGCGCAGCAGGACCTGGATCCGGGCGAGCACCTCGGCGACCCGGAACGGCTTGGTGACGTAGTCGCGCCAGCCGTGGCCCGGCGCGGCGAGCAGCCCGCCCAGCGAGTCGTAGGGGGTCAGCAGCAGCACGGGTGGGCGCGGTCCGGGGGCCGTGCGGACCCGGCGGGTGAGCTCCTCGGAGTCGGGCAGCGGGAAATCGACCACGGCCAGGTCGAACGACTGGTCCCGGACCCGGTCCAGCGCCTCCAGACCGGAGGCCGCCGCGCTCACCCGGTAGCCCGCCAGCCCGAGGGTGGTGGTGAGGAGTTCGGCGAGCTGCGGCTCGGGCGCCACGACCAGGAGCCGCTGTCCCGCCCCGCGCGCGAGGCCGGCCGGTCCCGCGGGGTCCGCCGCCCGGCCCACCGCCGGAGGAAGGGGAGCTGCCGACCTGTCGGGGTACATGCGGATCACCCAATCTCGCTGCCTGCCTGGATCCAGTAATCCACGCGGGCCGGGCCCGCTCAAGTAAGTGACAGGCCAAGATCGGGGCCGTGGCGGACGGACGGGGCCGACGGGGCCGACTGCACAGCCGTTCGGGCGAAACCCGCGCGGGCCGCGCGTGACACCCCCGTGGGCCGTCCACATCTGAGGGCGTGGCCCTCCCCTTGATCGCGCCCATGCTCGCCACGCCCGGTGCGCTGCCGCCCGTGGCCCAGGACACGCGCTGGGCGTACGAGACCAAGCAGGACGGGCAGCGTGCGGTGGTGTATCTCGCGGGTGACGGGAGCGCCGTCCTGCGGGCCCGCTCCGGGGAGGACATCACCGCCGCCTATCCCGAACTGGCCGGGCTCGGCACGGCCCTGGGCACCACCCCGGCCGTCCTGGACGGCGAGGTGCTCGCGCTGGACGCGGACGGGCGGGCCGACTTCCAGCTCCTCCAGTCACGGATGGGGCTCGCTCGATCACCGGGACGGGCGGCACGGCGGGCCGCGACGACGCCGGTCCATCTGGCGCTGTTCGACGTCCTGCACCTGGCCGGGCACCCGCTGCTCCGGGAGCCGTACCGGGCCCGGCGGGCGCTGCTGGAGTCGCTGGAGCTGGCCGGGCCCTACTGGTCGACGCCGGGCGCGCTGGTCGGGCACGGCGCACAGGCGCTGCGAGCCACCAGGGAGCACGGGCTCGAAGGGCTGGTCTGCAAACGGCTGGACTCGGTGTACGAGCCCGGGGTCCGTTCCCGCGCCTGGATCAAGATCCGCAACATACGGGGCGTCGATGTGGTGGTCGGCGGCTGGCAGCCCGGCAAGGGACGGCTCACCGGCCTGCCGGGCTCCCTGCTGGCCGGCCAGTTCGACGGCGCCGGGCGGCTGCGGTACGTCGGCAATGTGGGCACCGGCTGGAGCGAGGCCGAGCGCGCCGAACTGGCCGCGCTGCTGGCGCAGTACGCCGCCCCGGCCGCGCCCTTCGACCCGGTGCCGCCGGTCACGGGGGTCCACTGGGTGCTGCCCCGGCTGGTCGGCGAGGTCCGGTACAGCACCCGCACCCGGTCCGGCCTGCTGCGCCAGCCGTCCTGGCTGCGGCTGCGGCAGGACATCGCACCGGGGGACTCGGCGGCGCTGCTCCCCGAGGGTTCGGACTGAGCGGGGCGGGACGGGACGGCCGCTGCTCGCTGAGGGCTCCGGCTGACCGGGACGGGGCTGCGCTGTTCGCCGGGGACTCCGGCCGACCGGGGCGAGACTGCGCCGCTTCCCCGGGGCTCCGGCCGACCGGGGCGAGACCGCGCTGCTCCCCGGAGACTCCGGCCGACCGGGACGAGACCGCGCCGCTTCCCCGGAGACTCCGGCCGACCGGGACGAGACCGCGCCGCTTCCCCGGAGACCCCGGCCGACCGCGACGCGACGGCGCGCCGCTCCCCGACGAATCCGGCTGACAGGGACGGACCGGCAGGCTGATCCCCCGCGGCCCAGCCCTACTCCCGGACCGGTCCGGGGTGAGTGTTGGTCTGCGTTTCACCGGTGGGACGCCCGTGGCCTCTTGGCGCGGAGGGTGCGTGAACGGCACTCTGAGACCGCTCTGCGAACCCCCCTTCCCCCCACAGCCGTTGGGCTGCATCCCCCAAGGAGCCGCCGTGCCCACGCAGAAGTCCGCCCCGCGCGCCGGACGCTGGTCCGCCGTTCTCGCCGGTGCCTTCGCGCTGGTCCTCCTCCATCCCGCCACCGCGCAGGCCGCTCCCCCGGCCGGACTGCCGGGCAGCGCCGACGGGTTCGAGCAGACGTTCCAGCCCGCCTACGACTACGACACCGACGGCTGCTACCCCACGCCCGCCATCGGCGCCGACGGCACGGTCAACCCGGGCCTCAACCCGACCGGTGCGCTGGGCGGCCAGTGCCGGGACTCCTGGGACCTGGACAACACCAACGGCTACTCCCGCTACAAGTGCAACAACGGCTGGTGCGGCATCGTCTACGCGCTGTACTTCGAGAAGGACCAGGCCCTGCCCGGCGTCAGCCTGGGCGGTCACCGCCACGACTGGGAGCATGTCGTGGTGTGGGTGCAGGACGACCAGGTGAAGTACGTCTCGACGTCCAACCACGGCACGTTCACCGTGCACAACGCGTCGGCGATCCGCTTCGACGCCACCCACCCCAAGATCGTCTACCACAAGGACGGCATCAGCACCCACTGCTTCCGCGCCGCCACCGCCAACGACGAGCCGCCGGAGAACCACAAGGGCGCCTGGCAGTACCCGGCGCTGGTCGGCTGGAACGGGTACCCCTCCGGCATCCGCGACACGCTCGCCTCGTACACCTTCGGCAGCGCCAACTTCGGGCTGAAGGACAGCAGCTTCGCCTCGCATCTGTCCTCGGCGAAACCGGCGGGCATCGCGTTCGACCCGAACGCCTGACCCCCTCCGCGGCCGGGGGCCGCGCGCCGCCGCCTGGCCGTGTGCGGCCCCTCGACGCACTATCGTGGCCCCATGCCGGTCCCCGAACTGATCCGCATCGTCTCCCGCGACTCGCCCATGGCACTCGCCCAGGTGGAACGGGTCCGCGCCGAACTGCGCGCCCTCCATCCCGGTATCCGTACCGAGGTCGTGCCGGTGAAGACCACCGGTGACAAGTGGCTGGGCGAGCTGTCCAAGGTGGAGGGCAAGGGCGCCTTCACCAAGGAGGTCGACGCGGCGCTGGTGGCCGGGCAGGCCGATCTCGCCGTGCACTGCGTCAAGGACGTCCCCGCCGACCGGCCGCTGCCCGCGGGCACGGTGTTCGCCGCGTTCCTCAAGCGCGACGACATCCGCGACGCCCTGGTCCACCCGGGCGGGCTGACGCTGGACGAGTTGCCCGCCGGGACCCGGATCGGCACCTCGTCGGTGCGCCGGGTCGCCCAGCTCGCCGCCACCCATCCGCGGCTGGACTGCGTGCCGTTCCGCGGCAACGCCAACCGCCGGCTGGAGAAGCTCGCCGCCGGGGAGGCGGACGCGCTGCTGCTCGCGGTGGCCGGGCTGGAGCGGATCGGGCGGACGGAGGTGATCAGCGAGGTGCTCTCGGCGGAGACGATGATGCCGCCGATCGGCGCGGGGGTGCTGGCGCTCCAGTGCCGTGAGGGCGACACCGAGGTGATAGACGCGGTGAGCGCGCTCGGCGATCCGGACACCCACCGGGAGGCCACGGCGGAGCGGATGTTCCTGCATGTGCTCCAGGGGCACTGCAACAGCCCGATCGCCGGCTACGCCCGGGTCGACCGCGGCGGGGAACTCTCCCTGCGCGCCTGTGTCTTCACCCCGGACGGCAAGACCCGGCTGAACGCCCATGAATGGGCGGGGCGGCTGGACCCGGCGACGCTCGGTACGTCGGTGGCGGTGGCGCTGCTGCGGCAGGGCGCCCGCGAGATCATCGACGCGATCCCGCACTGACCCGGGGGCGTCCCGCTCAGGCGGTGCCCTCCTCGGCCTGGCCGCGCAGGAAGTTGCTCACCTGGCAGGCAAGGCCCTCGCGGGCGGGGTGCGCGCTGGGGGCGTCCTCCTGGAGACCGAGGCCGCCGGACCACATCCGGCGGTCGGTCCACTCCTCGTCGATCCGCAGCTGCACCTGGACGTCCACATGGGCGAGCGCCGCCTCGGGTCCGGCGGCGAACAGCACGGCGGTGGCGCGGCGCAGCGGGTAGACGTCGTAGCCCTCGATGAACTGGGAGTTGCGCCAGTCGACGAAGGCGCTCTCGCCGTCGGGGCCGATCCGGATGTCGAGCTGGCCGTCCTCCAGATGGACGCCGAGGCGCCCGGGGCCACGGTTCTCGACGGTCACCCGGAGACTGAAGTAGATGAGTCCCTCGGCGGCGTCGTCGCGTCCGCGCGGGGGTTCCTGGGCGCGCAGCCGGTGGACGCGGACACGCAGGCCGGCATGCCCGTCGTACTCCTGCCAGTCCCCGACCACGTTCGGCTCGTACACCTTCTGCCCCCCTCGCTCCGAGAGCTGCTTCCTATCCGTGGGTCCGGTGGGCTGTCAAATGGGTGGAATGCGCTGTGATCAGGGAAAATTCCGGGGCGTTCGGTGATCAAGCCGTGCCCAGGGAGAACTTCCGCGCGGGCCGGGGCGGCTCCGGTCCGCGCGTGCTGCACATCACGTCGGCGGTCCGCTCAGCGGGCGAGCCGGCCGAGCAGCGAGGAGGCGGCGGCGATGCCCACGGCGGCGGCCACGGCCAGCACTCCGAAGTCGAGCGCGAGATGCGAGGGGGTGCCGATCAGCAGCCCGCGCAGGGCGTCGACCTCGTAGCTCAGCGGGTTGACCTTGCTGATGGCCTGGAGCCAGCCCGGCATGATGTCGACCGGGTAGAGGGCGTTGGAGGCGAAGAACAGGGGCATGGTGATCGCCTGCCCGAAGCCCATCAGCCGGTCGCGGTTGAGGACGATCCCGGCGATGGTCATCGACAGACAGGCGAAGAACGCCGAGCCGAGGATGACGATCAGGGCGACCCCGAGGAGCTTGAGCGGGTTCCAGGTCAGGGCGACACCCAGCAGCGCGGCGATGATGATGACGACCACGGCCTGGATCAGCGCCTTGACGCCGGAGGCGAACGCCTTGCCGGTGATCAGCGCCGCCCGGGGGGTCGGCGTGACCAGCAGCTTGTTGAGGATCCCGGCGTCGCGCTCCCAGATGATCTGGATGCCGTAGAAGATGGCGATGAACATCGCGGACTGGGCGATGATCCCCGGGGCCAGGAAGTCCGTGTAGGGGACGCCGCCGGTCGGGATGGCGTGGATCCGGGTGAAGGTCTGGCCGAAGATCAGCAGCCAGAGGGCGGGCTGGACGGCCCGGGTGTACAGCTCGGTACGGTCGTGGCTGAGTTTTTGCAGCTCGACCGCGCACATCGCGACGACCCGGGCGGGCAGCAGCCGCCAGCCCGCGCGCGGCGAGGGCGGCTTCAGGAGCAGACCGATGTCTCCGGTGTCTGCGGTGCCACCGGTGGTCTGCTGGGCGTCAGCCGACACGGCCGGCGGTGCGGCGGGTGCTTCGGACATCGCGGAAACCTCCTGGCTCGTCGTCCAGCCCGCCGCCGGCGACGTCCCGGAAGACATCCTCCAGCGTCGGCAGCGGACCGGTGGCGGTGGTGGACCGGCGTTCGGCGAGGCCCCGGCGGAGTTCGGTGGGGGTGCCGAGGGCGCGGACCTTGCCGTGGTGCATCAGGCCGACGCGGTCGCAGTACTGGTCGGCCTCGTCCATGTAGTGGGTGGTGACCAGGACCGTCATCCCGGTGGCCCGGCGGACGGCGTCGATGTGCTCCCAGACGCCGGTGCGGGCGATCGGGTCGAGGCCGATGGTGGGCTCGTCCAGGATCAGCAGCCGGGGGGCGCTGACCAGGGCCTGGGCGAGTTCGAGCCGGCGGACCATACCGCCGGAGTAGGTGCTCGCGAGACGGTCGGCGGCATCGGCGAGGCCGACGGCGGTGAGGGCCTGACGGACCCGCTCGGCGCGTTCGCGGCGGGGGACGTCGTAGACCCGGGCGAACAGGGTGACGTTCTCCCGACCGGTGAGTCCGGCGTCGGCGGAGAGCTGCTGCGGGACATAGCCGAGCAGTCGGCGGACGCCCATCTTGTCGTGAGCGGCGTCCCGGCCGAAGACATGCACCATCCCGGCCGGGACCGGCAGCAGGGTGGTGATGCAGCGGATCGCCGTGGTCTTCCCGGCGCCGTTGGGGCCGAGCAGACCGAAGACCTCGCCCTCGCGCACGGTCAGGTCCAGCCCGTCGACGGCCTTGGTGTGACCGAAGGCGTAGGTCAGACCGGTGCAGGAAACAGCGCTGTCGGTGGTCACGCGTCCTCCTCGCGCAGGGTGTCGGTCAGCCGGCGCATCGCCGGAAGGGCGGCGCGCAGGGCTTCCCGGTCGGGTTCCTCCAGCCGGGCGACCTGACGGCGTACGACATCGGCGCGGCGTCGGCGCCAGTCCGCGAGCCGGGTCTCGGCGGCCGGGGTCGGCAGCAGCCGGGCCGCGCGGCGATCGGCCGGATCGGTCTCACGGACCAGCCAGCCGTCCCGTACGAGCCGGTTGACCAGCGTCGACACCGAGTTCCCGGCGAGGCCCAGCTTTCTGGCGGCCTCCGAGATGCCGACGCCGGGGTGGGAGGTCGCCAGGCGGAGCAGTTCCACCTCGGCGCCGCGCAGCCGGGCGTCCGGCAGCTCGGCGCGGACCCGGCGCCGGATCAGGCGCTGGACGCCGACCAGGGCGTCAGCGAGTTCCTCGGGGAAGGTGTCGGGGTCGGCGGCCACGGGGGCGGCCACGCTCTCGGCCACGGGGTCTGCCGCGCTTTCAGCCACGCTTTCGGCCAAGGGGTCTGCTACGGGGTCTGCCACGGTGTCTGCCATGGATTCAACGTTAGCTCTGCTAAGGAGATAGTGCCTCAAGAGGAGGTCAAGAGGGGTTCCGGTTTCCCCCTGGGAGAGTTCCGGTCGCCCCCCGAGGGAGATGAAGGGCGCTTTGCCCGTTTCGGTGGCATTTTGCCGGGGCATCGGCTTCTCAGTGCCGCCCTGGCTCCGGGCCCGTCCCACGCCTGCCCGGGACTCCGGCGAAGAGAGGTGCGCCGCATGCGCGACACCGGCAGGAACCAGCACCCCCACCATGACGCCCCCGACACCGCCGACGCGTTCGAGCGGCTCACCCGGATGCCGGACGGGCCCGAGCGCCGGGAGCTGCGGGACGAACTGGTCCGGGCGTGGCTGCCGATGGCCGAGCGGATCGCCGTCCGGTTCCGGGGCCGCGGCGAGACCCTGGAGGATCTCTGCCAGGTCGCCGCGCTGGGCCTGGTCAAGGCCGTCGACCACTACGACCCGGGGCGCGGCCACGCCTTCGAGGCGTATGCGGTGCCGACGGTCACCGGCGAGGTGAAGCGGCACTTCCGGGACCATCTTTGGACCCTGCACGTACCGCGCCGGGTGCAGGAGCTGCGCAACCGGGTGCGGCGGGCGGCGGCCGAGCTGGCGCAGTCCACGCCGGGCCGCTTCCCCACCGTCGCCGAGATCGCCGCGCACACCGGGCTGGGCGAGGGCGAGGTGCGCGCCGGTCTGGAGGCGCTGGACTGCTTCACCGCGCTGTCCCTGGACGCCGAGCCGCCCGGCGGCGACGGGCACAGCCTCGCCGACACCCTGGGCGGGACCGACCCCCGCTACGACACGGTGGTGGACCTGGCCGCCGTACGCCCGTGCCTGCGGGCGCTGCCCGAGCGGGAGCGGACCATCCTCTATCTGCGGTTCTACCGGGGCATGACCCAGCGGCGGATCGCCCAGCAACTGGGCATCTCGCAGATGCATGTGTCCCGGCTGCTGAACGGGTGCTGCGCACGCCTGCGGGCGGAGGTGCTGGCGGAGACGGGGTGAGGGGGTGGGGGGTGAGGGGTGGGGGGTGAGGGCGGCGGATTCGGGGGCGGGGTGCGGGCGACGGGATTCGGGGGCGGGGTGCCTCGCGGCTGGGTCCGAGGACAGCGCGGGGCAGGGTGGTCCGGGGCAAGGTGCCCGGCAGCCGGATTGAGGGCGGAGTGCCGGGGCGGCTGGGTGCGGGCGGGCCGGAGTCGATTCGGGGAGGCAGGCGGACGACACGGCGGGGGGTGAGAGGGCGGGGCCGATGAGAGGGGTGGGTGCGGGTTGCCGGAGGCGCTCGGCAGGCCCCGGGGGCGTTCCGGCTGGAGACTGGTGGGGACCGGACGGCCGAGGGCCGGCGGCCACGAGGAGACGGACGTGCCCATGAACCAGCACACGACACCCGCCCGGCCCGCACCGGACGTCGTCACGACGCGGGCCGTGTTCGGCACCCCCTGCTGGGTGAGCCTGACCAGCCGGGACCTGGACGCCACGGCCGCGTTCTACAGCGCGGTCCTGGGCTGGCGGTGGCGGCCGGCCACCCTCGGCGATCACTTCCGGATCGCCCTGGTGGAAGGGGTGCCGGTGGCGGGGGTCGCGGCGGTGGCCTCGATGTGGCAGATGGCGGTGGCGTGGACCCCGTACTTCGCGGTGATCAGCGCGGACCAGGCGGTGGCGCGGGCCAAGGAGCGGGGCGGGACGACGGCCGTGGGGCCGATCTCGCTGCCGCCGGGGCGCGCGGCGCTGCTCGCCGACCGGGACGGGGCGACCTTCGGGGTGTGGGAGGGCGAACTCGTGGGGCACTGGGAGGTGTGGCACCGCTCGGCACCGGCGTTCATCCGGCTGCACACCCGGGACGCCTTCGACGCGGCGATCTTCTACGGCGAGGTCCTGGAGTGGGCCTCGGACCGGCCCGGTTCCTGCGAGGTGCACTACGAGGGCGACGAGGTGGTGCTGCGGCGGGGCGGCGAGGTGGTGGCCCGGATCCGGTCGGGCGCGCTGGGCGCCGCCCCCGATCCCACCATCCGCCCGCACTGGCAGGTGCACTTCGCCGTCACCGATGTGGCGGCCTGTGTCCGCGCGGCCGGACTGAACGGCGGCAGTGTGCTCACCGAGGGCCCCCAGGACGCGGTGCTGCGCGATCCCGACGGGGCCCAGTTCACGGTGACGTCCGAGCGGCGTCCCTGAGCGGGGGGGTCAGGTCTTCGGGGCGGGTGTTCAGGGCGGGTGTTCGAGGCAAATCCTCGGGGTCAGGTCTCCGGCCCAGATTCTCGGGGTCACAGGTCTCCGGCTCAGATCCTCGGTGGCAGGTCACCGCGCGCCCGTCGCGACGCCCGTCGGCACGCCCATCGCGACGCCCGTCGGCACGCCCGTCGCGGCGCCCGTCGGAACGCTCGCCAGCACGCCCCCCGCCCGGGACGCGGCGACCGCGGTGAGGGGGAGGGCGCGGGGCACCCGGCAGCCCGCGCTGAGCCGGGGGCCGGGGGCGGTCGGTACCAGGGGCAGGCGCTCTCCGTCGCGGGCGCGCTGGGAGAACCAGATGACCCTGCTGCCGGTGCCGGTGGTGCAGCAGCCCCAGCCGTCGCTCATCGCGGCGATCCGCTCCAGACAGCCGCGCAACTCCCGGTCCGGGCGCAGCTCGTCGTCGTGCTCACCGACGGCGGTGATCAGATGCTGGCCGTTCCACCACAGTTCGACGGTGGTGTTCTTGTCGGTGGCGTGGGCGTCGATGGCCTCCAGCAGCAGTCCGGTGTTGGCGCACACGGGGGCGACGAGCGGGTCGAGGTCCCAGTGGCGCAGATGGGCCGCCAGGATGCGCTGGACCTGCCGGACGCGCTCCGGGGTGACCTCCACGTCGAGGTGGTAGTAGCAGGGAACTGCGGTCTTCATCGTTGTCGGCTCCTCACCGGCGGTGGCCGCGCGTCTCCGGGTCCCGCGGACCCGGCCCCGAACACGAAGCGTGAGCACCGTTCGCTCCTGAGTCATCTCCCACAGTGGAGCCACTAGGCCATTCGTGCAACACGAGCGCGCCTCCCGCGCATCTGAGCGCACATTTGAGACAAATAGCTACACATCTGAGATTGTTGAAGCTCCAACAAGACGCTGCGTCGCCGTGCGTGCACCATGAGTGAAGGCTTCGAGCGGCGCCCGAGGGTCGGGAGCGTGCCTTCGTCGCCCGGAAGGTGAACCGCGCCATGCTGCTACCCGCCAAGGCCGAGGTCACCCGGCAGTTGCGGCGGTACCGGGCCTGGGAACGGATGATGCTGGCCGCACCCGCCGACCGCGCGGTACGGGCCGTTTTCGAGGACTCGGGCTACACGTTGTGCGTGCTCATGGGCAAGCGGTGCGCGCGCGAGGCCGCGGACGCCGCCGAGCGCTATCTGCGCACCACCCTGACCGCGTATCTGCTGGAGCAGAACGGGCGGCGGCACATCGGCCGGGCCGCCCGGCGGGGCCCACCCACGGCCCTGCCCACCAGCGCGGGCAGGTGACACCTCCCGCAGCGCAGTTCCCCCCGCAGCCGGGCCGTCCATGGCCCGGCTTCGAGCACGACGGAGGTGAGGACCATGAGCGTGAGTCCGACCATCGGGCGCATCCCGGTTCGGGACGTCCGACCGGCGGTCGCGGGCGGCAGCCGCCCGGCGAAGGCAGTGGTGAACGAGACGTTCCAGGTCACCGCCACCGTATTCGGCGAGGGCCATGACGCGGTCGCCGCGAATGTCGTCCTGGTCGATCCCGAGGGCCGCCCCGGTCCCTGGACGCCGATGCGCGAACTCGCCCCCGGCACCGACCGCTGGGGCGCCGACATCACCCCGGACACCGAGGGCCGCTGGACCTACGCCGTCGAGGCATGGCGCGACCCGATCTCGACCTGGCGCAGGACCGCGCGGATCAAGGTGCCGGCCGGTATCGACGCCGGACTCGTCCTGGAGGAGGGCGCCGAACTCCATGAGCGCGCGGCGGCCGGCATCCCCGGCCGGGCCCGCCGGGCGACGGTCCTGCGCGCCGCCCACTCCCTGCGCGACGACGACCGGCCCGTATCGGAGCGGCTGGCCGGGGCGTTGACCCCGGAGGTGGAGGCGGTGCTCGCCCGGTATCCGCTGCGGGACCTGGTGACGGCCTCCGCTCCCCTGCCGCTGCTGGTGGAGCGCGAGCGGGCGCTGTTCGGGTCCTGGTACGAGTTCTTCCCCCGCTCGGAGGGGACGGCGGACGAGCCGCACGGGACCTTCGAGACCGCCGCCCGCAGGCTCCCCGCCATCGCCGCGATGGGCTTCGACGTCGTCTACCTCCCGCCGATCCACCCCATCGGCACCACCCACCGCAAGGGCCCCAACAACACCCTCTCCGCCGGACCCGAGGACGTCGGGGTGCCCTGGGCGATCGGCTCACCCGAGGGCGGCCACGACGCCGTCCACCCCAAGCTCGGCACCCTGGAGGACTTCACCCGGTTCGTGGACACCGCCCGTGAGCTGGGCATGGAGGTGGCGCTGGACTTCGCGTTGCAGTGCTCGCCCGACCATCCCTGGGTGGAGAAGCACCCCGAGTGGTTCCACCACCGGCCCGACGGCACCATCGCGTACGCCGAGAACCCGCCCAAGAAGTACCAGGACATCTACCCCGTCGCCTTCGACACCGACCTCGACGGACTCGTCACCGAGACCGTCCGCGTCCTGCGCCACTGGATGAACACCGGCGTCCGGATCTTCCGCGTCGACAACCCCCACACCAAACCCGTGGTGTTCTGGGAACGGGTCATCGGGGAGATCAACGCCACCGACCCCGACGTCCTCTTCCTCGCCGAGGCGTTCACCCGCCCCGCGATGATGCACACCCTCGGCCAGATCGGCTTCCAGCAGTCCTACACCTACTTCACCTGGCGCACCGGCAAACAGGAACTCACCGAGTACCTGACCGAACTGTCCGGGGACGCCGCCGCCTACATGCGGCCCAACTTCTTCGCCAACACCCCCGACATCCTCCACGCCTACCTCCAGCACGGCCACCGCCCCGCCTTCGAGACCCGCGCCGTCCTCGCCGCCACCCTCTCCCCCACCTGGGGCATCTACTCCGGCTACGAACTCTGCGAGAACACCCCCGTACGCGACGGCAGCGAGGAATACCTCGACTCGGAGAAATACCAGCTCCGCCCCCGCGACTGGGCCGCCGCCGAACGCGAGGGCCGCACCATCGCCCCCCTCATCAGCCGGCTCAACCAGATCCGGCGCGACCACCCGGCCCTCAGGCAACTGCGCGATCTGCGCTTCCACCCGACCGACAACGAGTCCGTCCTCGCCTACAGCAAGCACGCGGGCGACGACCGGATCCTCGTCGTGGTCAATCTCGACCCGCACCACACCCAGGAGGCCACCGTCCTCCTGGACCCGGAGCACCTGGGTCTGCCCGCCGCCACGGCGCTGACCGTGCACGACGAACTGTCGGGCGAGACCTATGTGTGGGGCACCGCCAACTATGTGCGCCTGGAGCCCGGCCGGACCCCGGCCCATGTACTGCGCGTGCACCCGGCCGACGCAGTGTCCGCAGCAGCGCGAAACGGAGGCTGAGCAGCTCCATGACTGTCAATGAGCCCGTCCCGGACACCTTCGAGGACACCCCCGCGAAAGACCGGGACCCGGAGTGGTTCAAACGCGCGGTCTTCTACGAGGTTCTCGTCCGCTCCTTCCAGGACAGCAACGGCGACGGCATCGGCGACCTCAAGGGCCTCACCGCCAAACTCGACTATCTGCAATGGCTCGGCGTCGACTGCCTCTGGCTGCCCCCCTTCTTCACATCCCCCCTCCGCGACGGCGGCTACGACGTCTCGGACTACACCGCCGTCCTCCCGGAATTCGGTGACCTCGCCGACTTCGTGGAATTCGTCGACGCCGCCCATCAGCGCGGGATGCGCGTCATCATCGACTTCGTCATGAACCACACCAGCGACCAGCACCCGTGGTTCCAGGAATCCCGCAAGGACCCCAGTGGTCCCTACGGCGATTACTACATGTGGGCCGACGACGACAAGCAGTACGCCGACGCCCGGATCATCTTCGTCGACACCGAGACCTCGAACTGGACCTATGACCCGGTCCGCAAGCAGTACTTCTTCCACCGCTTCTTCTCCCACCAGCCCGACCTCAACTACGAGAACCCGGCCGTGCAGAAGGAGATCCTCGCCGCCCTCAAGTTCTGGCTCGACCTCGGGATCGACGGGTTCCGGCTGGACGCCGTGCCCTATCTCTACGCCGAGGAGGGCACCAACTGCGAGAACCTCCCCGCCTCGCACGCCTTCCTCAAGCGGGTCCGCCGGGAGATCGACGCGATGTACCCGGACACGGTGCTGCTGGCCGAGGCCAATCAGTGGCCGGAGGACGTGGTCGACTACTTCGGCGACTACAGCGCGGGCGGCGACGAATGCCATATGGCGTTCCACTTCCCCGTCATGCCCCGCATCTTCATGGCCGTCCGCCGTGAATCCCGCTACCCGGTGTCGGAAGTCCTCGCCAAGACCCCCGCGATCCCCTCGAACTGCCAGTGGGGCATCTTCCTGCGCAACCACGACGAGCTGACCCTCGAAATGGTCACCGACGAGGAACGCGACTACATGTACGCCGAATACGCGAAGGACCCGCGTATGCGCGCGAACATCGGCATCCGCCGCCGACTCGCCCCCCTCCTCGACAACGACCGCAATCAGATCGAACTCTTCACCGCCCTCCTCCTCTCCCTCCCCGGCTCCCCGATCCTCTACTACGGCGACGAGATCGGCATGGGTGACAACATCTGGCTCGGCGACCGCGACGCCGTCCGCACCCCCATGCAGTGGACCCCCGACCGCAACGCCGGATTCTCGCCCTCCGACCCGGGGCGGCTGTTCCTGCCGGCCATCATGGACCCGGTCTACGGCTACCAGGTCACCAATGTCGAGGCGTCCATGTCGTCGCCCTCCTCGCTGCTGCACTGGACCCGCCGGATGATCGAGATCCGCAAACAGAACCCCGCCTTCGGACTCGGCACCTACACCGAACTCCCGTCGTCGAACCCCGCCGTGCTCGCCTTTCTGCGGGAGTACGAGGACGATCTGGTGCTGTGTGTCGGCAACTTCTCCCGGTTCGCCCAGCCGACCGAGCTGGATCTGCGGGCGTTCGAGGGGCGCCATCCGGTGGAACTCTTCGGCGGGGTGCGCTTCCCGGCCATCGGTGAGCTGCCGTATCTGCTCACCCTGGGGGGTCACGGCTTCTACTGGTTCCGGCTCACCCGGGTGGCACCGAGCATCGGCCGTCGAGTGTGAGCGTGCGCCGGCGAAAGGACGCGTCACCATGGCGAAGACCGCTTTTCCGCACACCACGACGAGCGGGCTCGCCGGGCCCATGGCCTCGCTCGACGGGCTGCTGCGCGACTGGCTGCCGCGCCAGCGCTGGTTCGCGGGCAAGGACCGGCCCGTCACCGAGCTGCGCCTGCTGTCGATGACCGAGCTGTTCCCGGGCTGTCTGCATCTGCTGGTGCACGCCGGTCACGCGGGCGGCGGCCACGGCACCGGGCACGCCGGGGTGCCCTCGCCCTGCGGCACCCCGCCGCCCGGCGACTGCTATCAGCTGCTGCTGGGCGTCCAGGAGCAGCTGTCACCCCGGTTGGTCCGGGCCCTGATCGGCAGGGCCCGGACCGGCCCGCTGGCCGGACTGGTGGTGTACGACGCCCTCCAGGACCCGCGTTCGGCGCAGTTGCTGCTGGAGCGGCTGCGGCAGCCGGGCACCGCCGGACCGCTGCGGTTCGAGGCGGACCCGGCGGTGCGGATCCCGCCCGCGCTGCCGCCCCGGCTGCTGGACGCCGAGCAGTCCAACACCTCGCTGGTGTACGGGGACGCGTTCATCCTCAAGGTCTTCCGGCGGATCCAGCCGGGGGTCAACCCCGATCTGGAGGTGTCCGGGGCGCTGGCCCGGCAGGGCTGTCGCCGGGTACCGGCCCCGGCGGCGTGGTTCCGTACCGTCCAGCCGTTCGGTGCCACCCTCGGGGTGGTGCAGCCATATCTGCGGGACGCCTCCGACGGCTGGACGCTCGCCCTGGACGCGCTCGCCACCGGGCAGGACTTCGCCGACCGGGCCGGGGAGCTGGGTCGGGCGATGGCGGAGGTGCATCTGGCGCTGGCGGCGGCCTTCCCGGTGGGCGAGGCCGACGCGACGGTGGGTGACAGCGGCCGTACGGCGGCGGCGATGGCCGAGCGGCTGGACGCCGCCGCGCGCAGTGTGCCCGCGCTGCGGCCCCATGTGCCGGGACTGCGGTCCGCGTTCGGGGCCCTCGCGGGCTGTGCGGCCGGGCCGCCCGCGCAGCGGATCCACGGTGATCTGCATCTGGGGCAGGTGCTGCGGGCGGGCCGGGAGTGGTTCGTCATCGACTTCGAGGGCGAGCCGTCCCGTCCGCTGGCCGAGCGGCGCAGCCCGCACTCCCCCGTCCGGGACATCGCGGGCATGCTGCGTTCGTTCGACTACGCGGCCCGTCAGCGCCGTCCCTGGCGGCCGGAGTGGGCCCGCCGCTGCCGGGAGGCGTTCTGCGCGGGGTACGCCGACGGGTCCGGCTGGGACCCTCGTCATCAGCACGCGCTGCTGCGTGCCTATGAGACCGACCGTGCCGTGTACGAAGTGCTGTACGAGGCCCGGCACCGCCCGGACTGGCTGGCCGTACCGATGGCGGCCATCGAGCGGCTCGCCGTGAGAGGAGACTGAGAGCGTGGCATTGCGTGACACGTCCCTGCCGGAGCCGTCCGGACCGGCCGACGGGACCGGGACGCCTAAGGCGACCAAGGCGGGCCAGGCAGCCAAGGGGGCGATGACCCTGAGGGCCTCCGGAGAGACCGAAGCCGCCCCCGTCCCGGCCCCTGCCGCCCCCGTCCTCTCCCCCGGGGACCGGGAGCGGCTGCTGTCCGGCGCCCATCACGATCCGCATGCGCTGCTGGGCGCGCATCCGGTGCCGGGCGGGGTGATGTTCCGGGCGCTGCGCCCGTTCGCCCGTGCGGTGGGTGTGCGGATCGGTGAGCGGCGGTACGCGCTGGCGTCCGAGGGCGGGGGGCTGTTCTCGGGGGTGGTGCCGCTGCCGGAGACCCCGGCGTACTCGCTGGTGGTGGCGTACGACGGGGAGGAGCGGGAGATCCAGGACCCGTACCGGTTCCTGCCCGCGCTCGGGGAGCTGGATCTGCATCTGATCCGCGAGGGGCGGCACGAGCAGCTGTGGAAGGCGCTCGGCGCCGAACCGATGACCCACCAGGGCGTCACCGGCACCCGCTTCACCGTCTGGGCGCCCAACGCCCAGGGTGTCCGGGTGGCCGGGGACTTCAGCTTCTGGGACGGCACGGCCCATCCGATGCGCTCGCTGGGCGCGTCCGGGGTGTGGGAGCTGTTCCTGCCCGGCATCGGGGAGGGCGCGCGCTACAAGTTCGAGATCACCGCGCGGTCCGGGGACCGGTTCCTCAAGGCCGACCCGATGGCCCGCCGCTGCGAGGTGCCGCCGGACACGGCGTCGATCGTGCACACCTCGCACTACGAGTGGGGCGACGAGCACTGGCTCGCCCACCGGGACGATCTGCCGGTGCACGAGGCGCCGTTCTCGGTGTACGAGGTGCATCTGCCGTCCTGGCGTCCGGGGCTGACCTACCGCAAGCTGGCCGAGCAACTCCCCGCCTATGTACGGGACTTGGGGTTCACCCATGTGGAGCTGATGCCGATCGCCGAGCATCCCTTCGGAGGCTCCTGGGGCTACCAGGTCACCGGTTTCTACGCGCCGACCTCGCGGCTGGGCACGCCGGACGACTTCAAGTTCCTTGTCGACGCGCTGCACCGGGCCGGGATCGGGGTGATCCTGGACTGGGTTCCGGCGCACTTCCCCAAGGACGACTGGGCGCTGGCCCGCTTCGACGGGGAGCCGCTGTACGAGCCGGGGGACGCCCGGCGGGCGGAGCATCCCGACTGGGGGACGCTGGAGTTCGACTACAGCCGGGTCGAGGTGCGCAACTTCCTGGTGGCCAACGCCGTGTACTGGTGCGAGGAGTTCCATCTGGACGGGCTGCGGGTGGACGCCGTCGCCTCGATGCTCTACCTGGACTATTCGCGGGACTCGGGTCAGTGGACGCCGAATGTGTTCGGCGGCCGGGAGGATCTGGACGCGGTGGCGTTCCTCCAGGAGATGAACGCGACGGTGTACCGGCGGGTGCCCGGTGTGGTCACCATCGCCGAGGAGTCCACGGCCTGGGACGGGGTGACCCGGCCCACAGACGGCGGCGGGCTTGGCTTCGGGCTGAAGTGGAACATGGGCTGGATGCACGACTCGCTCCAGTACATGGCCCACGATCCGGTGCACCGCACGTACCACCACCATGAGATGACGTTCTCGATGGTGTACGCGTACAGCGAGAACTATGTGCTGCCGATCTCCCATGACGAGGTGGTGCACGGCAAGCGGTCTTTGGTGTCGAAGATGCCGGGCGACTGGTGGCAGCAGCGGGCCGACCATCGGGCCTATCTGGCCTTTATGTGGGCCCATCCCGGCAAGCAACTCCTTTTCATGGGGCAGGAGTTCGCGCAGGGCGCCGAGTGGGCGGAGGCCACCGGCCCGGACTGGTGGCTGCTGGAGCGGGGGTACGGGGCCGAGGCCGATCACCGGGGGGTGCGGGAGCTGGTGCGCGATCTCAACTCCGTGTACCGTGCGGCGCCCTCGCTGTGGGAGCGGGACACCGATCCGGCCGGGTTCGAGTGGCTGCTCGGGGACGCCGCCGAGGACAATGTCTTCGCGTTCGTCCGCCGGGCGGGCGACGGCACTCCGCTGATCTCGGTCAGCAACTTCTCCCCGGTGGTGCGGCACGGCTACCGGCTGCCGGTGCGCGACGGCGTACCCGCGTGGACGGAGGTCCTCAACACCGACGCGGCCGGTTACGGCGGTGGCGCGGTGGCCAACGCGGGGCCGCTGACCGCTGAAGGGGGTGGCCTCAGCCTGACCCTTCCGCCGCTGGCGACGGTGTGGCTGCGGCCGGTCTGAGGGGTCCTCGACGGCACCCGGGTACGGGCAGATCACAACCGACTCTCAGTTGCGGCATCCGCGCACGCTCCGGGCGGGGAACCGGCTAGATTCCGACCACCGGTGATCACCGATCCCGTCGGCGCCGTCACCCCCCGTACACCTCTGGAGCAGCGCATGCGCGACAGGGCCCTCGCTCCGTCGGCCGGACCGCCCCTCACCGCCGGCCTCGCCGACAGCGTCTTCCTCGCCGCCGAGGACCACCCCACCCTCCCGGTCCTCGCCCGCCGCCCCGACCCGGCGGCGCAGCTCTGGGAGGAGGTGACGGCGGTGGAGCTGCGCGACCAGGTGCTGGAGCTGGCGAAGGGGCTGGTGGCCTGCGGGATCACCCCGGGCCAGCGGGTCGCGGTGATGTCCCGCAACCGCTATGAGTGGACGGTGTTCTGCTACGCCCTGTGGGCGGTGGGCGCCGAGCTCGTGCCGGTCCATCCGGCGTCCTCGCGCGACCAGATCGAGTGGATCCTGCGGGACGCGCTCTGCTCGGCGGTGCTGGTGGAGGACGAGCACGGGGTGATGACGGTCGGCTCGGTGTGCGCGGGGCTGCCGGGGCTGCGGCATGTGTGGCAGCTGGACACGGGCGCGCTGGAGCAGATCGTGCAGCGGGGCGCGCTGATTCCGGCCACCACGGTGGACTCGCTGCGCCGGATCGTGCACCCGGACTCCACCGCCGTCATCACCTACACCTCGGGCACCAGCGGGCGTCCGCTGGGGTGCGCGGTCAGCCACCGGGGTCTGGCCCACCCCTGCGACACGCTGCTCGACGGCTGGGGCGGTACGGGGGCGCTGCCCGGTGAGCAGGGCCGGGTGCTGGCGTTCCTGCCGTTCTCCCATGTGTACGGGCTGATGGTGCAGTGTCTGTGCATCCGGGGCGGGGTGCTGATGGGGCATGAGCCCGAGCTGACCCAGGCGGCGCTGTCCGCGGCGCTGCGGTCGTTCCGGCCGACCTATCTGTATCTGGTGCCGTCGGTGCTGGAGAAGATCTACAAGGGTTTTCTGCGGGTGGCCCAGGAGGCCGGGCGGGGCGCGCTGTTCGAGCGGGCGGCGGAGACGGCCCGTGCGTTCGCGGCGGCGGCCGAGCGGCAGCGGCTGGGCCGGGGGTCGGGTCCCGGTCTGGATCTGCGGCTCCAGCACGCCCTGTACGAGCGGACGGTGTACCGGCGGCTGCGGGCGGCGCTCGGCGGGCGGGTACTGCGGGGCGGCTCGGGCGGCAGCCCGCTCAACCGTGATCTCGCCCTGTTCTACGAGGGGATCGGCATCTATCTGGCCGATGCCTATGGGCTGAGCGAGACCAGTGGCGCGGTCACCATGCAGCCGCTGGGCCGGGAGAAGTCGGGCACGGTCGGCCGGGCGCTGCCGGAGGTGCAGCTGGCGGTGGCGACGGACGGGGAGATCCTGGTGCGCGGCCCGTCGGTGTTCCACGGGTATGTCAACGACGAGGCGACGACCCGGGCGGTGCTGCGCGGCGGCTGGCTGGCGACCGGCGATCTGGGGCAGGTGGACTCCGACGGATATCTGACCATCACCGGCCGCAAGAAGGACGTCATCATCACCAGCGGCGGGACGAGTGTGTCGCCGTCGGCGCTGGAGCACCGGATGCGGGTGCATCCACTGATCCATCAGGCGGTGGTGGTCGGCGACGGACGGCCCTGCGTGGGCGCGCTGATCACGCTGGACCCGGATTTCCTGGCGCACTGGCGCACCGCGCTGCTGTGGCCGCGCACGGGACCGGCGCAGGAGGAGCGGGAGGAGAACGCGCTGCGCGAGGAGGTCGGCCGGGCGGTGGCCGCGGCCAACAGCGCGGTGTCGCGGGCGGAGTCGATCCGGGTGTTCCGGGTGCTGCCGCGGCCGTTCGCGGTGGAGGACGGGCTGCTGACGCCGTCGATGAAGCTGCGCCGGGACGCGATCGTGCGGCACTACGCCGCGGAGATCGAGGCGATGTACCAGGCACGCTCGCGCCCGCCGCGGACGGTGTCCCGGGAGGACCCGCTCGCCTGGGACGACACCGACAATGTGTTCCGCTGACGCTCCCTCCGCGGGGTTCTGTCACTCCCCCGTCGTCAGCCGTACGGTGTCCGACCGTTCGCCCAGGACGAAGGCGCGGACGCGGTAGTCGGCGTGTTTCTCGCCGGGCAGGGTGATGAGTCCGGTGGCGTCGGTGTCCGGGTCCAGCACGGCGACGGGCTCGAAGGCGGCGTCGGGGATGCGGCGGATCTCCAGCAGGAAACCGTCCTCGTCGCGGGAGTTGTCGGTCCAGGTGAAGGCGATGCCGCCGGCGTCCCGGGGGGTGCCGGTGAGGCCGGTGGGGGCGGTGCCGTTCTCGTCCGCCCGCAGGGAGCGCGGCCGGCCCGGGCCGGCGTCGGGGCGGTCGCGGGGGGTGAGCCACTCCTGCCCGGAGACGTCCCTCGCCGTGTCCCGGTCGGGGAGGTCGACGGTGACCGGGCGGGAGGCGGGGCCCCGGTAGCTGACCAGCCGGTAGTGGAAGGTGGTGCGGGGCATCAGGTCGGGGTGGCGGTAGCCGGTGGTCCGGGGGGAGAGATAGGCGAGGGCGGTGTAGGGGCCGTCGGGCTCGGTGGCGAACTCCAGGACATGGCCCGCGACGCCGGGCCGGTCGTCGCGCCAGCTCAGGTCGATGTCGGTGGGCGTGGTGAGGGTGGCCCGCAACGGCCCCCGGGCGTCGGTCGTGGGCGCAGGGGACGCGGTGCAGGCCGGCAGCGCGAGGAGCAGCGCCACCGGCACCGCGGCGATCGTCGTACGGCGCATGGGGCGGGGTTACTTCCGCCAGAAGCGGATGCCGCTCCACTCCACGGTGGCGGGGCCGTTGCCGCTGTTGGTGCGGTAGGCGCCGAACTTGTCGTAGAAGCTGCCGCCGGGGCTGGCGTAGGTGTGCTGGAGGGAGCCGTTGATGTAGGTGCGGTGCTGGCTGCCGACGACATGGACGGTGTTGACGCGGACCTGGGCGCCGACCGTGCCCGCGTTCGAGAGGGTGGCGCCGCCGTGCACGGCGTAGAGCCGTCCGCCGCGTTCGGCGGCGAGCATGAAGAAGGGGCCGGCGGCGGACTCGTGGAAGGTCTGCTTGAGGCTGATGCGGGTGCCGCTGAGGCCGGTGATACGGAAGTAGCCCTCGAACTGGCGGGTGCCGCCGGTGTAGGTGGCATAGCGGCGTTCAGCCCGCTGGTCGCCGCTCGCGGTGGAGCAGGTGAGCCGGAAGGTGAGGCCGTCGATCTGGCCGCAGCCGCGTTCCTGTTCGGTGAAGGTGGGTGACACCGACGTCCAGCCGCCGGGTTCGACCTCGGCCGCCGCCGGGGGCGCCACCAGCAGGGACGAGCCGCCGATCGCGCCGATCGCGGCGGCCACCGCGAGCATCCGGGTACGTGTGGGCATCCTGTCTCCTTGAGGCGTGGGGGGTGGCCGTCGCCCACCGGCACCGCCGACAGCGGCTGTTCATGTCAGTGAACGACAGCCCCAAGGGTGAACATGTGATCGGACCATAGGACCGGACCAAGTCCCCGTCAAGACAGTGCGCACGCCCCCGTCTTGGGCGGCGGGCGGCCCGCGCGCCCCCCTCGGTTGCGCCACGCCCGGCGCACAACGCCCCTTGTACGTGCATGCTGGTCGGTGAACACCAAGCACAGGAAAGAAGAAAAAGAAGAACACGAGGAAAGAAGCAGAAGGAGTCCCCCTGTACCCGCGGAAGGGAAGGACACCGTGACACGACCCAGGATCCTGGTCGTCGGCGCGGGCTTCGCCGGTGTCGGCTGTGTGCGCCGGCTGGAGCGCAGGCTCCGGCCCGACGAGGCCGACCTCACCCTGGTGACCCCGTTCTCCTACCAGCTCTATCTGCCGCTGCTGCCCCAGGTCGCCTCCGGGGTGCTCACCCCGCAGTCGATCGCGGTGTCGCTGCGGCGCAGCAGCAAGTACCGCACCCGCATCATCCCGGGCGGCGCGATCGGTGTGGACCTGCGGTCCAAGGTGTGTGTGATCCGCACGATCACCGACCGGATCGCGGACGAGCCGTACGACTACATCGTGCTGGCCCCCGGCAGTGTCACCCGCACCTTCGACATCCCGGGCCTGGTGGACCATGCCTTCGGGATGAAGACGCTCGCCGAGGCCGCCTACATCCGGGACCATGTGATCGCCCAGCTCGATCTGGCCGACGCCAGCCAGGACCCGGACGAGCGGGCCTCGCGGCTCCAGTTCGTGGTGGTGGGCGGCGGTTACGCGGGCACCGAGACGGCGGCCTGTCTCCAGTTGCTGACCAGCAACGCCGTCAAGCGCTACCCCCGGCTCGACCCCAAGCTGATCAAGTGGCATCTGATCGACATCGCGCCGCGGCTGATGCCGGAGCTGGGCGAGAAGCTGGGCCGCAGCGCGCAGGAGATGCTGCGGCGGCGCGGGGTGGAGATCTCGCTCGGGGTCTCCATCGCCAAGGCCGGTCCCCAGGAGGTCACCTTCACCGACGGCCGGGTGGTGTCCACCCGCACCCTGATCTGGACGGCCGGGGTGGTGGCCAGCCCGCTGATCGCGACGCTGGACGCGGAGACCGTGCGCGGACGGCTCGCGGTGAACGCGGGGCTGGATCTGCCGGGGTACGACGGGGTGTTCGCGCTCGGGGACGCGGCGGCGGTGCCGGATCTGGTCAAGGGCGGGGAGGCGGTGTGCCCGCCGACCGCGCAGCACGCCATGCGGCAGGGCCGTACGGCGGCCGACAATGTGATCGCCACCCTGCGCGGTGAGCCGCTACGGCCCTACCGGCACCGGGATCTGGGGTTGGTGGTGGATCTCGGGGGCCGGGACGCGGTGTCCAAGCCGCTCGGGGTCGAGCTGCACGGCACGGCGGCCCAGGCGGTGGCCCGGGGCTATCACTGGTCGGCGCTGCGCACCAATGTGGCCAAGACGCGGGTGCTGACCAACTGGATGCTGAACGCGGTCGCGGGCGACGATTTCGTGCGGACCGGCTTCCAGAGCCGCAAACCGGCCAAGCTCAGCGACTTCGAGTATGTGCACGCCTATCTCACTCCGGAGCAGGTGCGGGAGCGGGTGGAGGAGGCCGTGGACACCGGGGGCGGAGGGGACGGAGGGGGCGGAGGGGATACCGGGGCCACCGGGGCCGCCCGGGACGGCAAGGACACCGGAGCCGCCGGAGCCACCCGGGACACCCGGGACGGCGGGGCGCCGGGGTGAGTCCGGTCACCTCGGGGGCGTCCGCGTTGCGTGCTGCTCAGGGGGATGGTTTATCGTTCACGCATACGTGGTCTCGGGGTCGACCGGAACCGTCCCCCCTGTGCCGCGAAGGACTGCCCTGGCTGGCTTCCCCCGTCCAGCCAGGGCTTTCTGCTGCGCGCTCGCGGCCGTCGAGGTGCCCCGTGCGCCGGGAGCGGCTGAAATGGGCATAGGGAAAGCACCCGACCCGATCGCCCCGGCGAGGAGCCCCGCGCCATGACCCAAGCGACGAAGCTGCTGACCGCCCTCCCCCCGCCCCAGCGCAGCCGGCTGATGGACCTCGCGCACGAGGTGTCCTTCGCCGAGGACACCAGGATCTTCGAGGCGGGCGGCAACGCCGACCGCTTCTGGGTGCTGCGCTCGGGCGCCGTCTCCCTCACCCAGCAGGTGACCTCCCAGCAGCGGGTGACCGTCGCCGGTCTGGGCGCCGGCGATCTGCTCGGCTGGTCCTGGCTCTTCCCGCCGTACCGGTGGGACTTCGGCGCGGAGGCGTTCAGCCCGGTCCGGGCGTACGAGTTCGAGGCCGGGGCGGTGCTGGTGCTGTGCGAGGAGGACCCGGAACTCGGTATGAACCTGATCCGGAACGTCGCCGAGATCCTCGCCCACCGGCTGGAGCTGACCCGGGGACGCCTGATGGAGGCGTACGCGCTGCACCGGCGCAGCTACTGACCGTGCCCGTTCAGCCCTTGAGGAGCCTCACGACCGCCTCGGCGACGCCCTTCGCGGAGGACGGGTTCTGGCCGGTGACCACCCGCCCGTCCTCGACCACGTGCGGGGCGTAGACACCGGCGTGGCTGTGCCGGGCGCCCCGGTCGGTCAGGGTGGTCTGGAGGAAGAACGGGATCACCTCGGCCAGCTGTGAGGCGCGCTCCTCGTCATTGGTGAAGCAGGTGACCGCGCGGCCCGCGAGCAGCGGTGTCCCGTCCGGGGCGCTGAGCCCGAGCAGTCCGACGGGGCCGTGGCAGACGGCGGCGATCACCCCGCCCGCCGTGTGCACGGCGTCCCCGATCCGCACGATGTCCGGATTCCCGGGGAAGTCCCACATGGTGCCGTGCCCGCCCACGTACAGCACGGCGTCGTACCCCGCCGGGTCGACGCCGGCCAGCGGGACGGCGGCGGCGAGGTCGACCTCGTCGAGGAACGCCCGCTGCACCGGGTCGGTGGGGTCGGCGCCGTCGATGGGCGAGCGCCCGCCGAGCGGGGAGGCGAGATCGACGCGGTACCCGGCGCCGGTGAACACCTCCCAGGGGTGGGCGGCCTCGGCCAGCCAGAACCCGGTGGGGCGGCCGGTACCGCCCAGCTCACCATGGCTGGTGAGCACGAACAGGACGCTCCTGCCGCCGGTGGCCGCCTCCATGGTCGTTGCTGCGGTCGTCGTCTCCGCTGTCGCCGTCTCCGGGGTCACCGTCTCAGCGGTCGCCGTCTCCGCTGTCGTCACCTCTGGGGTCGTCATCTCTGGGGTCGTCGTCTCCGGGGTCACCGTCTCAGCGGTCCTCGTCTCCGCTGTCGTCGCCTCTGGGGCCGTCGCCTCTGGGGTCGTCATCGCTGGGGTCTCCTGGCTGAGGTCGTCGGGGCCGGGGTCCCGGGGATCCGGGCGGTGCGGTCGGGGTCCCCGGGGGCCCGGGTCGTGCGGTCGGGGGCGCGGATGAGGTCGGCGGCGCGTTCGGCCAGCGCGATCACCGGGGCGTTGGTGTTGCCGCGCGGCACGGCCGGGAACACGGAGGCGTCGGCCACCCGCAGCCCGGTCACCCCGCGTACCTGCAGTTGCGGGTCACACACCGACTCCGGGCCGCCGCCCATGGCGCAGCTGCTGGTGGGGTGGTGCATGGTGACCAGGTCACGCCGGATCCAGTCCCGGATCGCGCCCTCGTCGGCCGTGCCGGGACCGGGGGTCAGCTCACCCTCGGTGAGGTCGGCGAAGGGGCGGTGCGCGGCGATCTCCCGGGCGATCCGCACCCCGGCGGCCAGTACCTCCAGATCGCCCTCGTGGCTGAGATAGCCGGGGTCCAGGGCGGGCGGGTCGGCGGGGTCGGCGGAGCGCAGCGTCACCCGGCCCCGGCTGCGCACCTCGACGGCGGTGACCAGGACGGAGACCAGCGGCTCGACGCCGGGACCGGGCAGCGCGGGCGGGACGACGTGGTACTGGAGGTCGGGGCCCGGCAGACCCGCGCGGGTGTGCAGGAAGGCGCCGCTCTCGCCGCCGTTGGAGGCCAGTCTGCCCCGGCCGAGCAGCCGCCAGAGCAGTTCGGCGCGGGCCGGTGCCAGCGGGTCGCCCCGCTCCGGGCGGGCCCGCCAGACCATCGTGCAGCGCGGATGGTCCTGGAGCCCGGCGCCGACCGCCGGGGACTCGGCCAGCACCGGGATGCCGAGGGCGCGCAGCGCGGCGGGGTCGCCGATGCCGGAGAGCATGAGGAGCTGCGGGGAGCGGATCGCCCCGGCGCACAGCACGACCTCGCCGGTGGCCCCGGCCTGCCGTTCGATGCCGCCGGAGCGGTAGGCGACGCCCACCGCCCTTCCGGCGTCGAGGAGGACGCGGGTGACCAGGGCGCCGGTGCGGACGGTGAGGTTGGGGCGGGTCAGGGCGGGGCGGAGATAGGCGTCGGCGGTGGACCAGCGGCGGCCCCGGCGCTGGGTGAGCTGGTAGAAGCCGGCGCCGTCGGGCCGTCCGCCGTTGAAACCGGCGCCGGGGGCGAGGCCGTGGGCGCGAGCCGCGGCGACCCAGGCGCGGGTGGTGCGATGGCGCTGGCGCGGGTCCTCCACGGCGAGCGGTCCCCGGGTGCCGAGGTCGCCGGGCGGGCGTCGGCCGCGGTAGCCCTCGGCGCGGCGGAAGTACGGGAGCAGGTCGGCGTAGCCCCAGCCGGGGCAGCCGAAGGTGTCGCGCCAGGCGTCGAAGTCGGCGTGGCTGCCGCGGACGTAGATCATGGCGTTGGTGGAGGAGGTGCCGCCGAGGACCCGGCCGCTGGGCCAGGTGACGCTGCGGCCGGCGGCGCCCGGCTGGGGCTCGGTGGTGTAGTCCCAGTCGTAGGGGCCCTTCAGCAGCCGGGGCATCGCGGCCGGGACATGCAGGTCGTGGGCGGTGTCGGGCGGGCCCGCCTCCAGCAGCAGCACCCGGGCGGCGGGGTCCTCGCTCAGCCGGGCGGCGAGCACACTGCCCGCGCTGCCGGCGCCGACGACGACATGGGTGAACACCTCGGGAGGTGGGGACTGGGGGGTCATGTCGGCTTCTTTCTCGGCGCCGCGGATCGGCCGGGGGTCGGGGTGCGCGTCAGCCGCGGATCGCTCCGGCCATGATGCCGCCGACGATCTGGCGGCCCAGCAGGGCGAAGACGATCAGGACGGGCAGGGTGGCGAGGGCGGTTCCGGCGAGGATCAGTGAGTAGTCCTGGAAGTAACCCGCGGACAGGGTGGACAGGGCGACCTGGACGGTGGGGTCGTCGGGGTCGAGGACCACCAGCGGCCAGAAGAAGTCGTTCCACGCCTGCATGAAGGTGAAGACGCCGAGGACGGCGGCGGCCGGGCGGGTCGCGGGGACGATGACATGCCAGTAGACCCGGGTGGTGTGGCAGCCGTCCAGGAGGGCGGCGTCGATGAGTTCGTCGGGGACGGCGTCCAGGATGAACTGGCGCATCCAGAACACCCCGAACGCGGTGACCATGCCCGGCACCACGACGGCCTCCAGGCGCCCGGCCCAGCCCAGCTCGCCCATGAGGATGTAGAGCGGGATGATGCCGAGCTGGGTCGGCACCATCATCGTGCCGATCACCACCAGCAGCAGACCCCGCCGCCCCCGGAAGCGGAGCTTGGCGAAGGCGAACCCGGCGAGCGAGCTGAACAGCAGCACCGACAGCGTGATCGCCCCGGCCACGATCAGCGAGTTGAGCAGCGCCTTCTGGAACTCGACGGTGTCGAAGACCCGGGCGATGTTGTCCAGGAGATGGCCGCCGGGGACCAACGGGGGCGGGGTCTGCGCGACGGCCTCGTTGTCGTGGGAGGCGACGACGAGGGTCCAGTACAGCGGGAACGCGGAGCCCAGGACGACGGCGCCCAGGATCGCGTAGGTGAGGGGTCCGGCGCGGTTGAGGCGGCGCAGTCCGCCACCACTGCGGCGGCGCCGGGGGGCCGGGGGCGGTTTCGCGGTGCCCGGGGTGCTGGTGGTCGTGGTCATCCCGGCCCTCCCGTCGGGTCGGCGGCGGATCGCGGGGGTGGTGAGCGGGGGCGGCGCCCGGTGCGCGGGCCGGTTCACCGGCTCGACCGGATCCGCCGGGTGATCAGATAGTTGACGGCGGAGGCGAGGACGATCACCAGGAACATCACCCAGGCGATGGTGGACGCGTAGCCGAAGTCGAACTGGCGGAAGCCCTGTTCGTAGAGGTAGACGGTGAGGGTCTGGAACTGGCGGTCGGAGCCGCCGGTGACCCCGCCGGGGGTGGGGTCGAACAGCAGGGGTTCGGCGAAGAGCTGGAGGCCCTGGATGGTGGAGATGATCACCGTGAAGATGATCACCGGGCGGAGCGCGGGGACGGTGATGTGCCGGAAGAGCTGGAAGCCGTTCGCGCCGTCGGTGCGGGCGGCCTCGTAGCGTTCGCGGGGGACGGTCTGCATGGCGGCGAGGTAGATCAGCGCGTTGTAGCCGGTCCAGCGCCAGATGACCATGGCGGAGACGGCGACATGGGAGCTGACCCGGCCGCCCTGCCAGTCGACGGGGCCGATGCCGATCAGGTCGAGGGCCCAGTTGACCATGCCGAAGTCACGGCCGAAAAGCTGGGTGAAGATGATCGCCACGGCGGCCACCGAGGCGACGTTGGGCAGCAGTACGCCCATGCGGAAGGTGGTGCGGGCCCGCATCCGGATGTTCAGGGTGTGCGCGAGGGCGAGGGCGAGGAGCAGTTGCGGCACGGTGGAGAGCAGCCAGATGGACACCGTGTTGAGCAGGGCGTTCCAGAAGTAGGAGTCGCCTAGCAGTTCGCAGTAGTTGGCGAGGCCGACCCAGCGGTTGCCCTCGCCGGCCAGCAGGCTCCAGTCGTGCAGGGAGACGAAGAGGGTGTAGCCGAGGGGGAAGAGGCCGAAGCCCAGGAAGAGCAGGAAGAACGGGGCGATGTAGAGATAGGGGGCGAGGGTCCGGTCGGCGCGGCGCAGCCGGGTGCGCAACCGGGTGCCCCACCGGGTCCGCGGCCGGGTGCGCGCCCCGCGGCGCCGCC